>NZ_JBHYVB010000008.1:4050-61721 GCF_042750115.1 Streptomyces sp. NPDC059455 | reverse complement strand
CCGCCCCCCCGGGGGGGGGGCTCCCCGCGCGCCCCCCCCGCGCCCCCCACCCCCCCCCCCCCGCTGGCCGCCCCCCGCGCTCTCCCCCCCCCCCCCGCGCGCGCCGCCCCCCCCCCCACGGTCGGGCGCCGTCGCCTCACTGACCTCGTCACCGTCTCCCGCCCGCAGGGCCAGGCCGGAGCGGCCCGCGGTGGCCCGGTCCAGTGACAGCACCCGGCGGGCGAGGTTGTACGGCGCGTTGTGTGTCGTCGGGGCATCGACGATCCAGTGGGACTCGGGGAAACGGCCGGCGAGGTGGGCGGCGACCACCGTGGGGTCGAGTACGTCATCCGGACCGCCGTCGAGAAGGCGCACCGCGGTCACGCCCGTATCGCGGGCCGCCGCGGCGATCTCGATCGCGTCGGCGACGGAGAGGGAGGACCCGACCGCGAGGTCGAGGACGATGGTTCTGGTCATGTGGTGTTCTGCTCCCCTTGCCTAGCGGGCGGCCTCGGGCACGGCCGACACGCGGGACAGCCGCGGCCGGCCCGGCGTCTCGAGGCCCAGATGGCCCCGCAGCGTGGTGTCGTCGTATTCACGGCGGAAGAGGCCGCGGCGCCGGAGTTCTGGAATCACGTGATCGACGAAGTCGTCGAACCCGGACGGCAGCACATCGGGCATCACGTTGAAGCCATCCGCCGCGCCCTCCCGGAACCACAGCTCGATATCGTCGGCGACCTGCTCCGGAGTACCGACCACGATCCGGTGGCCGCCACCGCCGCTCAGTGTGCGCAGCAGCCGTCCGAGCGTCGGATTCTCCTTGTCGATGATGGCTTTCACGACCCGGTAGAAGGTCTGCGAGCCACCGGCCTGGTCCGGCTCGACCAGCAGCTCGCGCGGGATGGGCTCATCGTCCGGCAGGCCCTCCAGGGAGAAGCCGAGCTGGCCCGCGAGGCGTTGGCGTGCGTAGGCGTCGGGAAGGATCTCGTCGAGCGTCTCACGCCGCCTCCGGGCCTCTTCCTCGGTGCTGCCGAGAACGGTCGAGAGGCCGGGCAGGACGACGACGTCCTGGGGACGGCGTCCGAACTCCAGCGCTCCCGCCCGGATCTCGTCACGGAACGCCCGGGCATGGTCGATGTCCTGGTCCGCGGAGAAGATCACTTCACCGACGCGCGAGGCCAGGCGGCGTCCGTCACTGGATCCACCGGCCTGTACGACGACGGGGCGTCCCTGCGGGGAGGCGAAGGCCCGCCGGTCCGCCCACTGGGCGATGACCTGGTGGGTGAATTCCGCCGCCCGTCGATACCTCCGCGCGTGCTCGGGCTCGCCGGTCCGTCCGAAGTTTCGTGCCGCGGCGGCGCCGGCGGTGGTGACGACGTTCCATCCGACCCGGCCACCGCTGAGGTAATCCAGGTCGCCCACCCGGCGGGCGAGTTCGACCGGGTCGTTGTAACTCGACGACAGTGTTCCTATCAGTCCGACGCGCTCGGTCCGCGCGGCGATCCGCGCCAGCACGGTGGTCGGTTCCAGGTTGTTGCCGGGCCGGTGGCGGACGAGCGGCTCGAGGACCGGGCCGTCGGCCAGGAACACCGCGTCGAGCTTCGCCGCCTCCGCCTTCTTCGCGATCCTGATGTAGTGCTCGATCGTGTAACTCGCCCGCCCGTCGGTCCCGGGGAAGCGCCACGAACCGCCGAAGACTCCGGCGTTGAGGATATTGACGTTGATGTGCAAGGGGCGGGTCACTGTTGCTGTCCCTCCTGGGACCGCCGACCGTGGTCGTACGACGACTGCGGGGCGACACCGTTGACGACGAACGCGCCGATGACTCTTGGCTTGTATATGACCGGGTTGTGCGAGGCGAGGGTTCGGGCGTTGCGCCAGTGCCGGTCGAGGTGGGCACTCTCCCGGACCGCTGACGAGCCGCCCGCGTTGAAGGCGATGGTCGCGGCGTCGAGAACGGCCTCGATGATGGCGACCTGCGCGGCCGACACGTCGATGTAGTTGGCGGTGTACGCCTCCTGTGAGCCGTCCCGGTCGGCCGCCTCAAGGCCTTCGGTGACCGTCCCGAGCAGGGAGTCCACCGTGAAGGCGCGGGTGTGGAGGCGACCGACGACACCCAGCACCTCGGGGTCCTCGGTGGCCTGTTCGGACAGCGCGTGCAGGCTGGTGCGGGGGCGGGACTTCACCACGGCGACGGTCTCGTCGACCAGGCTGCGGGTGATGCCGACGAGGTTGGCCAGGTGTACGAGCTGCACGAACGACGGGAGGGAGCGCAGGTTCTCCTTGAACCGCCCAAGTTCCCCGTTCTCCTCGACGGGGACGCCGTCGAAGACGGTCGTACCGCTCCCCGTGAGACGCTGCCCGATCCCGTCCCAGTCCTCTGCGTGCGCAACGCCTGGATGCCGCGCGGGAACCACGGCGAACCAGCGGTTGCCGTCGTCGTCCGCGACCGCGACGCGGATGTAGTCGGCGAACAGAGAACCGGTGGAGTAGAACTTGGTCCCGCTGACCACCTTGCGGCCGTCCACCTCGTGGACGCGTGTCGAAATGCCGAAGTCCGGGCTGCTGCCCGCCGCCTCGGACTGGGCGTTGCCGAACACGGCGCCTTCCGCGATCTTACGGAGCCAGTAGTCGCCGACCTCGGGATCGTCCGCGTGCCGCAGGATCTCCACCGCCGTGAAGTGGCCCCGCAGGATCTGCGGAATGTTGGAGTCGGCCTTGCCTGCCTCGGCCAGCAGGCGGAAGAGGGTGGGCAGGTCGACGCCGAAGCCGCCCTGTGCGATCGGCACGCGCAGACGGCCGAACCCGGCGTCGGCCAGTTCGCGAACGAACTCGTACGGGTGCTTGCGGGACTGGTCGCGGACACCGGCCTCCGCTTCCAGCCGCTCGAAGATCCTGCGGAACTCGGCCACGGCCTCTTCCAGCGCGTGGGACAGGTCGGTCATGGGGCTCCTTCGTGGATCAGCGGTCGGCAAGCTGTCGGCCGGCCATGGCACCGAGCAGTTGGGCGGTGTAAGGGGAGGCGGGGCTCTCGAAAACCTGGGCGATCCCTCCCTGTTCCACGATCCTGCCGCGCCGCATCACCGCGACCCGGTCGGAGATCGCCCGCACGACGGCCAGGTCGTGCGAGATGAAGACATACGTCAGGCCGAGCTCGCTCTGCAGCTTGACCAGCAGCTCGAGGATCTGGGCCTGAACGGACACATCGAGCGCCGAGATCGGCTCGTCGAGTACCACGACCTTCGGCTCCAGCACGAGTGCTCGCGCGATCGCGACCCGCTGACGCTGTCCCCCGGACAACTCGCGGGGGTGACGATGGAGGAACGAGGCCGGCAACGACGCCGCCTCCAGCGCGGCGACCACCCGGTCACGGTTCTCCCGCCGGCGACGCCGAGCGGAACCCGCCGGCTGGAAGGACCGCAAAGGCTCCTCGACCACCGAGAGGACGTCGAATCGCGGATCGAACGAGGCGTACGGATTCTGGAAGACGATCTGGACGTCGCGTCGCAATGGGCGGAACGCCTTGGTGTTCAGGGTGCCGACCTCGGTTCCGAGCAGTGAGACCTGACCCGCCGTCGGCTGTGTGAGGCCGGTGAGGACACGTGCCGTTGTCGACTTGCCGCTGCCGGACTCCCCGACGATCGAGAAGGTCTGGCCGCGTCCCACGGTGAAGGAGATGTCGTCGACCGCGGTGTGTCCCCCGTAGCGCTTGCTCAGGTTCGCCACCTCGACCGCGGGCTCGGGGTCCTCGGAGGGAGTTCCGCCGGCCCTGCCCCTGGTGAAGCTCAACCGTGCGGGCACGCTGTCCAGCAGGTGCCTGCTGTACTTGTCCTGTGGGCTCTGGACGAACGCCGCCGTGGGCGCGAGTTCGGCCAGCCGTCCGTCACGCAGCACACCTACGAGATCGGAGCGGTCCGCGGCCACACCCAGGTCGTGGGTGATCAGCACCACGGACGTGCCGCCGCGGCGGCGCAGGTCATCGATGAGATCGAGCGCCTGGGCCTGGACGGTCGCGTCCAGGCCGGAGGTCGGCTCGTCGGCGACGATCACATCGGGCTCGGCGGCCACGGCGGCCGCGATCAGCACTCGTTGCCGCATGCCGCCCGACAACTCGTGGGGAAACTGCCGGTAGCGCCGCTCGACGTCGTCGAAACCCACCAGCTCGAAGAGTTCGCGGACTCTTTGCCGCCGCGCCTCGGTGCCGAGGCTGGTGTGCAGGCGCAGGACGTCTTCGACCTGCGGGCCCACGCGACGGACCGGGTCGAGGGAGACCGTGGGATCCTGCGGGATCAGGCTGATCGCGCGCCCCCGGAGCTCCCGCAGCCGGCCACCGGGCAGGTCGCTGATGGTGCGCCCCTGATATCTGACCGAGCCGCCGAGCAGTCGGCCGTTGGTGGGCAGCAGTCCCAGGATGGCGTGTCCGATCGTGGACTTGCCGGAGCCGGACTCACCGACGAGAGCGAGGACTTGGCCCGGTTCGAGTTCGAACGAAATGTGCTCGACAGCCGTCTTGGTGTCGCGCCCGACCTGATAGCCAACGCTCAGATCCTCCACGGCCAGGACCGGACCGGACGGTGCGGTGATGTCTCGGGCGGCCCGTGGTGCCACGTCGCTGCTCATCGCTTCTGCCTCTCTGCGAAGTGGCGGGCAAGGCGGTTGCCGGCCAGCACGACCGCGGCGACGGTCAGTGCCGGGTAGACCACCAGATAGGGCTTGCTCGCCATGAAGTTGCGGCCATCGGCGACCAGGCGGCCCCACTCCGGGCTCGGCGGCTGCGCACCGAGCCCGAGAAAGCTCAGTGACGCGATCCAGATGATCGCGATGCCGAACTGGATGGTGACCAGCGACAGCGTCGGACCCAGCGAGTTGGGGACCACATGGCGCAGCAGGACCGTCGACGAGCGGGCGCCGCTCGCGACCGCCGCTTCCACGTACTGGCTCGCCTTGGCGCGCAGCACCTCGGAGCGGATGAGCCGGGCGAACGCCGCCGACGATGTCAGGCCGACAGCGGCGGCCGCCTGCAGGATCCCGTAGCCGAGGACGACCACGATGGTGATGGCCAGTAGGAAACCCGGAATGGACAGCACGACGTCGATCAGTCGCATCACGACGGCGTCGACCCAGCGGCCGAACCAGCCGGCGAGGGCGCCGAAGACCGAGCCCACCGCGACACCGAGAGCCACGGCCACCACCGAGCCCGACAGTGACGCGCGGGCGCCGTAGACGACACGGGTGTACTGGTCGCGGCCGAGCCGGTCGGTGCCGAACCAGTGCGCGCTCGATGGCGGCAGCAGCTTGTCCGTCGCCCCGATCGCCGTCGGGCTGGAATGGGCGAACCATCCGGGGACCAGCGCCCAGAGAACCGCCACCACGAGGACCGCTCCCGCCACCACGACCGACCAGTGACGGATCGACCACAGCAGCATCGTGACGGCGCGGCCTCGCGGCGCCTTCCCGGGCTGCCCGGTCTGCCGCACTTCCACCGGCGGTGTCGCGTTCTCGATGGTCGTTGTCATCGCGCCGCCACCTCTTCCGGGAGCCAGGGAGCCTTCTCCGAGCCTTTGGTCCTCTTCGCGCGCGCGGCGAGAATGTCGGCCCGGATGCGCGGATCAATGAACGGGTAGACCACGTCAATCACGAGGTTGACCAGGACGTAGCCCGTGGTGGCGACCAGCACCACGCCCTGGACGACGGGCAGGTCCTGAGTGTTGACGGCGTTGAGGGTGATCTGACCGATGCCGTTCCGTGCGAACACCGCTTCGGTGACCACCGAGCCGGCGATCAACTCGCCCACGGCCAGGCCCAGCATGGTGAGCACCGGCAAGGATGAGTTCCTCAGGACGCCGCGTCCGAAGATGTACCGCTCCCCGGCTCCCCTTGCGTGGAGCACATGCACGAAGGGCTGTCGCCGGGTCGCCGCGATCGAGGCGCCGAACACCTGGGACAGGGGTGCCGAGATCATGATGCCCAGGGTGACCGCGGGCCCCACCAAGGCCAGGAAGGTTCCGTTGTCGACCGCGGGGATCAGATGCAGCTGGAACGAGAAGTAGTAGAGGATCAGGATTCCGATCACAAAACTCGGCACGGAGGCGGCCAGGGCCGGGAAGGACTGCAGAAGAGTCCGCAGCCAGTTCCACCGTGCATAGCTCCCGCCGACTCCCACCCCGGCAGCGATGACCGCTCCGAAGACGAAACCGAGAGCCGTCAGCCGCAAGGTGCCGGGCAGTGCGTCACCGAGCAGATCCGCCACCCTCGCCCCGCTGCTCAGCGAGTACCCGAGGTTCCCGTGGAGCAGGGCGTCCAGCGCGTGAACGTACTGGACCACCACCGGATGGTCGAGCCCGTAGAACGCCTTGAGGAGCTTGCCGTCCTCCGGCGTCAACTGGTTCTGCGGATTGTTGATCAAATTGGAGATCGCGTTGCCCGGCAACGCGGTGAGCAGGATGAAAGCCAGTGTATAGGCCGCCCAGAGAACCAGGACGGTGTGCACCAAGCGCTTGAGGACGTAGCGGGCCATGAGTCAGGACAACCAGGTGTTGTAGAACCGCGACCGGGCCACGGCCTCGGTCTGGAATTCCTGGACGTTCGACCGCAGGCCGAAGACCTGCGTCTCGTCGTACAGCGGAATGGCGAGGGCGTTTTTGAGGACATAGTCCTGGACAGCCTTGATGTCCGCCGTACGCTTCGCCGGGTCGAACTCGGCGACCTGGGCCTCGAGCAACTTGTTCAGTTCGGGGAGCTTGGTGTAGGTCGAATCGGCGAGTTCGCTGTGCCACTCGGAGCGCAGCACATCGGGCTCGGCCCGGGAAAGCTGACTTTGTGTGAAGACGGTGTTCTTGCCGATCTCCGCCTCGTACTGGCTCAGTGACGGGCTCTTGAGCTTCACCTCGACCCCGGCCTTCTTCCACTGCGACTGCAGCACTTCGACCACGGCCTGGGAAACCTGGTAGTACGGCGTGACATAGAGCGTGAACGAGAGCCGCTTACCGTTCTTGGTCCGGATTCCGTCGGAGCCCGTCTTCCAGCCGGCCGCCCCCAGGAGCCGTTTGGCCTTGGCCGGGTCGTACTTCAGATACGCGCTGCCATCCGGCCGCTTCGGTGTGCCGTGGACGAGGATGCTCTTGGCGACCCCGTAACTGGGCGAGAGCGCGATGTCGTTGATCTCCTCGCGATCGGTCGCCGCCTGGAGTGCGCGCCGCACCTCGATGTCCCGGGTGGGCGCGTTCGCCGCCAACGAGACGTGGAGTGCGTTGCTTTCTCCCTGCGCCGGGAACGCTTTGACCTGGCCGCCGGAGCTCTTGACCGTTTCCTCGTCATCCGGCGCGATGTTGCGTACGACATCGGCTTGCTGCGATTGCAGGGCGCCCACAGCGGTGCTCTGCTCCGGAACCGTCGTGTAGCGGATTTCCGATAGATACGCCTTGCCCTGGTGCTCGAAGCTCTTCGGCGCCCAGTTGTAGTCGTCGCGGCGTTTGAGAACCACATTGGTCGTGCCATTGCCTCCGGCGACGACGAACGGACCTGATCCGATCAGACTGGTGAGCTTGCCCTTGTCGTTCCAGTTCTTCCTCAGATAGGACTCGGCCAGAATGCCGGTCCGGTAGATCGAGAGAACCTGGAGGAAACCGGCATTGGGCTTCGACAACGTGACCCGGACGGTCTGTGGGTCGACCACTTTTGTGCCGGCGTAGTTCGCGAAGAACTCATCCGGTGCGACGCCGAGCTTCTTGTCGCCGAAGGCGTGCTGGTCGAGGTTGTGCTTGACCACCTTGGCGTCCAGCTTGCTGCCATCGCTGAACGTCACACCGGAGCGGATCTTGAAGGTGTAGGTCAGATGGTCCGGGCTGATCGTCCAGCTCTTGGCGAGCCAGGGCTCGATCTTCCCGGTCTTCGGATTCTGCCACGTCAGTCGGTCGGCGAGGTTGGTGGTCACATTGCTGTTCGACCACAAGGTGTTCGTTATCTGCCATGCCTTGTAGCTCACCGGGTCGTAGAACTTCAGTGTTCCGCCGTACTGTGGCTTCCCCGCGTCACCCGACGAGTTCGCGGTGTTCTGTGTGCCGCCGCTGCAGGCCGAGAGCAGCAGGACTGCCGCCCCCAGGGCGGCGCTGCGGGGCGAAAGCGCCCGGCGTTGAGAGAGTTTCATGACAGCCGGATTTCCTTCCAAGGACATGGTGGTGATGCGCGTTGCCGGACAAGGGCAACGCAGAGGCCCACGGGGACATGAGACGGTGACGAGGCCGATCACTACGAGTACGTCCACGACGGGCCGCGCGCCATGCCAGGGGCAGGCGATAGTGGGCAGCACCGAATCTCTTCGACCTTGCTGTCAGGTGAAAGGCATTACCGGCCGACCACGTCAGGACCAAACCCGCATCTCAGCGATTGAGATGGGTGAAGCGTCAGGAATCTGATTCCTGGGGGCTCAAACCGCCCAGGCCATCAACACCGCGCGCTGGAAACCCGGAGCAGGTCGACGCAGCGTTCGCTGGTCAGCAACGGATCCGAAGTCATGGGGACAGAGTCTGTGGTGGCCCACCACCCCTGTCAACCGCGTCTTGGAATACGGACGGGTAAACCATCGCGGGGCCGCGGCCGTCCTCATCGCACCGGGTGACGCCGGACCGAGGCCGTAAAAGGCTCATTGACATTCTGAACGCCCACACAGAGACTCGATCACATGTGTGAGGTCCTGCTCCTGACCAGCGAGCGATGTGTTGACCTCGTTCGCGTGTCCAGCGCGCAGTGTTGATTCTTCATCCGCTCCGCCGCGCCGCCGCACTCCTCCGGACCTGAAGCAACGCTCCGTTCACGTTCCGCCGCGTTCCCCTTGACCCGCGAGGACCTTCACATACGGCGGCACCGAACTCGACCGGGCCACCGCCCTCCGGCCGCCCCCCTCCATGACCGGCCCGGTTCGTGTCGTGCCCACACAAGCCAAGCAGCGATCGGAACCATCATGAGCCTGGAATTTCTCTGGTACATACCCAACACCGTCGAACCGGGCCATCGCGGTGACGACACGACATCCGGCTGGGGGTCCATCGAGTACTCGACCGACCTCGCCCGGCTGGCAGAGGACCACGGCTGGAGCGGGGCGCTGCTCGGCACCGGATGGGGGCGCCCGGACACCTTCACCGTCGCCACGGCGCTTGCCGCTCGGACCACGACGTTCAAACCCTTGATCGCGATCCGTCCCGGCTACTGGCACCCGGCGAACTTCGCCAGTGCGGCGGCCACGCTCGACCAGCTCAGCCGGGGACGCGTCCTCGTCAACATCGTCAGCGGGCTGGACAACCCGGCCGCGTACGGCGACACCAACGTCGAACCCCCGCAACGGTACGCCCGCACCCAGGAGTTCCTGCATCTCCTGCGGCGCCTGTGGACCGAGGAGGACGTCACCTTCCACGGCGATCACTTCCAGGTCAGCGGCTCAACCGTCGCTCCACGCCCATACCCCACCGGCGGGAGGACGCATCCGACGCTCTACTTCGGCGGCGCCTCCCCGGCCGCCGAGCGGGTGTCGGCGGCCGAGGCCGATGTCCAGCTCTTCTGGGGTGAACCACTCGACGGGATCGCCGAACGCGTCGACCGGCTCAAGACGCTGAGCGAGCAGATGGGCCGACGCCACAAGCCGCTGGAGTTCGGGCTGCGGATCACGACGCTGGTGCGTGACACCACCGAGGAAGCATGGAGCGCGGCCGAGGAGAAGGTCGCGAAGATGGCGTCCGGTGCCGGCAAGACCGTGTGGACGGGGAATCGCAGGACGGCGGTCGGACAGCAGCGGCTCCTCGATCTCACCCAGCGCGGAGAGGTGCTCGACACCTGCCTGTACACCACCCCGGGCAAGTTCGGCGGTGGCGGAGCGGGGACCACCTGGCTGGTCGGCTCCGCCGACGACGTCGCCCGGGCGCTGCACGGCTACCGCAAGCTCGGCATCACCCACTTCGTCCTGTCCGACACCCCCTACCAGCGGGAGATCAGCCGGATCGGTGACCAACTGCTGCCCCTGCTGCGCGATTCCGCCCCGTAACCGGCCTGTCGAGCGGGCACCACGAAAGAAGGCACCAGCGATGACGACGTACCGGACCCTCGGCCGTACGGGCGTGAAGGTCAGCCCGCTGACCCTCGGCGCCATGAACTTCGGCGCACGGGGCAATCCCGATCACGAGGACGGCATCGAGATCATTCATCGCGCCCTGGACGCGGGCATCAATGTCATCGACACCGCCGACGTCTATGCCCAGGGCGAGAGCGAGCAAATCGTGGGCAGGGCCCTCGCGGGCGGCCGGCGCGACGAAGTGTTCCTCGCGACCAAGTTCCATGGCCGGATGGGCGACAACCCCCACCACGAGGGCAACTCCCGCCGCTGGATCGTCAAGGCCGTCGAGAACAGCCTGCGCCGTCTGAACACCGACCATATCGACCTGTACCAGGCTCACCGGCCCGACGAGTCGGCCGACTTCGAGGAGACCATCGGGGCGCTCACCGATCTCGTCCGCCAGGGCAAGATCCGCTACTTCGGGACGTCGGTCCACTCCCCCGCGCAGATCGTGGAAGGCCAGTGGACCGCCGAGCGACGGGGGTTCCTGCGGCCCGTCTCCGAACAGATCCCGTACTCGCTGCTGATCCGGTCCAACGAGCGCGAGGTGCTTCCGCTCGCTCAGAAGTACGGCCTCGGCGTGCTCACCTACGGGCCCCTGGCGGCGGGGTGGCTGTCGGGCAGGTACCGGGCGGGGGCCCGGCAGCCGGAGTCCTACCGCAAGGACTGGATCCCGGACCGCTACGACATCGCGGCGCCGCACAACGCCGACAAGCTCGCTGCCGCCGAGGCCCTGGCCACGCTCGCCGAGGAGGCCGGACTGCCGTTGGTCCATCTCTCGGTGGCGTTCGCCCTGAACCACCCGGCCGTCTCCTCGGTGATCATTGGCCCGCGGACCCGTGAACACCTCGACACCTACCTGGGGGCGCTGGATGTGAGACTCACCGCCGCCCTCCTCGACCGGATCGACGAGATCGTGCCGCCAGGACACGTCTTCCACCTACGAGACACCGGTGCGCTTCCGCCGTCCGTCTCCGTCTCGGCTCAGCGGCGTCGCCACTCCTCGGCGAGCAGTTCGTAGGAGCGCACCCGGTCGGCGTGGCGGTGGGTGATGGTGGTGATGAGCAACTCGTCCGCGCCGGTGGCTTCCTGGAGTTGTTCCAGTTGGTCGGCGACGCGCGCGGGTGAGCCGACGAACTGGGTGTCCACGCGGTCGGCGACCAGCTCCCGGTCCGCGTCGGACCAGTGGTGGGCGCGAGCCTGTTCGGGGGTGGGGAAGGGAATGGCGCCCTCGGCGGTACGGATGCTGCGGACCCACAGACCGTAGCCGGTGGCGCGATCACGGGCGGTCGCGTCGTCCTCGGCGACCACGACATCGGCGGAGACGCTGACGTACGGCTTGTCGAGCACATCGGATGGCTGGAACGCGGCGTGGTACGCCTCGGTGGCCTCCAGGACGGTGGCCGGGCTGACATGGTAGTTGGCGGCGAAGCGCAACCCGCCCCGGCCCGCGACCTGGGCGCTCTGCCCGCCACTGCTGCCGAGGATCCACACCTGCACATCGGCGCCTTCGCCGGGGATCGCGTGTGCTTCGACGCCGTCGGCGGAGCGGTAGTCGCCGCGCAGGAGCGCGAGGATGTCGTCGATCTGTTCGCCGTAGTCCTGCGCTTCCGCGCCCGGCTGCTGGAGGAGCCGCCGCTGGAGCGCGATACGTGGCGACCCGAGCAGTCTCTGGGAGGAGAACTTGGGTGGGATGCGCAGGCCGTTCGGCGTGCGTCCGTCGATGACAGGTGTCGTGGTGGGTGGTGCGTCGTCGGTGCGCTCGGTGGGGCGTCCGCCGGAGCGGCCGAGCCCGAGGTCCAGCCGTCCGGGGTGCAGGGCGTCGACCAGGCCGAACTCCTCGACCGTGGACAGGGCGGTGCGGTGGCCGAGCTGTACGGCCCCGGAGCCGAGGCGGATCGTGGAGGTGGCGGAGGCGGTCAGGGCCAGGACGACGGCGGGCGAGGTCCCGGCCACGCCCGGGTTGAGATGGTGCTCGGCGAACCAGTAGCGGGCGTAGCCGAACCGCTCCGTCCGCTGGGCGAGATCGATGCTGTTGCGCAGTGCCTCGGTGGCGGTGGAGCCGGAGGAGATGGGCACGAGGTCGAGGACTGCGAGGGGGATGCCGGACACGGTCGGAGTTCTCCTCAGCGGTCGGCGGACAGGGAGGCGGGTTCGGGCGTGCCGAGCACCGGGGCCCAGTCGAATGGCGGATCCGGGATGTCACGTCGCAGTACGGGCGCGATGTCGGACTGGAAGAGCTCGAGCGAAGCGCGGTGCCGGGCGTCGGTGAGCCCGTCCGCGTCCGCGTGCAGGTGCAGCACGGTGTGTCCGAACTCCTCGTGGTAGCGGTGCACCTTCTCGATCACCTGCTGGGGGCTGCCGATCAGGGCCGAGCTGCGCTCGACGAAGTCCTCCAGGGTCGAGAACACCGGTTCCACGCCGAGCTGCTTCTGGAAGGCGAGTCGGCCTTCGAACACCGGGCGGTAGGCGGCGATCGCCTCCTGTGAGGTGCGGGCCGCGTAGTAGCCCGCCGTCCCGGCGCCGACCACGGCGCGCGCGGGGTCGTGGCCGTATGCCTCCCAGCGCTCCCGGTAGTGGCGGATCAGCTTGGTGTACGGCTCGATGGGGTGGGTGACGTTGGCCGAGAACAGCGGGTCGCCGTAGCGGGCGGCGAGGTCGACCGACTCCCGGCTGGTGGCGCTGCCGTGCCAGACCCGGACGGGCCGCTGGAGAGGTCTCGGCCACACCTCGGCGTCGGTCAGCGCGGGTCGGAAGCGCGGTGCAGCGGTCACCTTGTCCTGCCGCCAGATGCGGCGGAACAGCTCGTAGCCTTCGGCGTTGCGGTCCCACTGATCCTCGGAGGTGACCTGGAACAGCTCGCGCTGGGCGGTCCCGTTGCCCTTGCCGATGATCAGCTCGAGGCGACCGGCCGAGAGGTGGTCCAGGGTGGCGTAGTCCTCGTAGGCGCGCACCGGATCGAGCAGGCTGAGGGTGGTCACCGCGGTGAACAGCCGGATCCGCGAGGTGAGTGCGGCGAGGTGGCTGAGCACGACCGGTGGCGAGGAGGAGATGAACGGCCGCTCGTGGCGTTCGCCGACGCCGAAGCCGTCGAAGCCGAGTTCCTCCGCCAGCAGCGCGTTGTCGATCACCTCGCGGAAACGCTCACCGGTCGGCTTCTGTATCCCGGTCACCGGGTCCGGGGCGTGCACGATGAGGGTGATGGCCAGGAACTTCATGACGCGGCCCGGTCCTGGTGCACCTCGGTGCCGGGGTGGGCCAGGCCGAGGTGGTCGCGCAGGGTCGTGCCCTCGTACTCGGTGCGGAACACGCCACGCTCCTGCAGCAGCGGGACGACGGTGTCCGCGAAGACGTCCAGCCCGCCGGGGGTGATGTGCGGTACGAGGATGAAGCCATCGCTGGCATCGGCCTGGACGAAGGAGTTGATGGTCTCGGCGACCGTGGCCGGGGAGCCGATGAACGACTGGCGGCTGCCCGTCTCGATGACCAGGTCACGGATGGACCACTTGTTCGCCGCCGCCAGCTCCCGCCACTCCCGGGCGACGGCCAGCGGATCGCGGTACATCCGCACCTGGGCGCGGCCGCGGGCGATGGTGTGCTCACCGGGGTCGGGGTCGATGTCGGGCAGCGGGCCGTCCGGGTCGTACGAGGACAGGTCGCGGTTCCAGACGAACTCCAGGTGTTTGATCGCGGTGGCGCCGCTGACCTGTTGGCGGCGTACCTCGTGGGCCAGCTCCCGCGCCTCGGCGTCGGTGTCGCCGAGGACGAAGGTGGCGGCGGGCAGGATCAGCAGCTGGTCGTGGGTGCGGCCGTGGCGGGCGAGGCGGCCTTTGACGTCCGTGTAGAAAGCCTGCCCCTCCTTGAAGGTGCTGTACCGGCTGAAGATGGCGTCGGCGCCGGCCGCGGCGAACTCCCGGCCTTCCTCGGAGTCACCGGCCTGGAAGATCACGGGGCGGCCCTGTGGGCTGCGCGGGACGTTGAACTGCCCGGCGATGTCGAAGTGCTGTCCCTGATGGGCGAAGGCTCCGGCCCGCGCGTCGCCGAGGAAGGTGCCGGATGCCTGGTCGGCAACGATCTCATCGCCCCGCCAGGAGTCGAACAGCTCGGTGGCGGTGGCCAGGAACTCCTTGGCCCGGGAATACCGTTCGTCCT
Source organism: Streptomyces sp. NPDC059455 (assembly GCF_042750115.1). NCBI lineage: Bacteria > Bacillati > Actinomycetota > Actinomycetes > Kitasatosporales > Streptomycetaceae > Streptomyces > Streptomyces sp. NPDC059455. The sequence goes on along the minus strand of NZ_JBHYVB010000008.1, from coordinate 47,488 downwards.
GCGGAAGGAAGCCGCCGCGGCGGAAGTTCTCCCCGGTGAAGGCGTCCCACGAGGTGACGACGTTCCACGCGGCGCGCCCGCCCGACAGGTGGTCGAGGCTGGCGAACTGGCGGGCCACCTCGTAGGGCTCGTTGAAGGTGGAGTTGATGGTGCCGGTGAGGCCGAGACGGTCGGTGACGGCGGCGAGCGCGGACAGGACGGTGAAGGTGTCCGGCCGCCCCACCACGTCCAAGTCGTAGATTTGGCCGCCCTGTTCGCGCAGCCGCAGCCCTTCGGCGAGGAACAGGAAGTCGAACTTGGCACGCTCGGCGGTCCGCGCGAAGTGTGCGAACGAGCTGAACTCGATATGGCTTCCCGCCTCCGGATCGCTCCACACCGTGGTGTTGTTGACACCGGGGAAGTGGGCCGCCAGGTGGATCTGCTTGAGCGGTGTGCTCATGGTCGGTGGTCCCTCCGGCTCAGACGGTGGCGTAGCGGTTGGCGGGGCGGGCGAGGCCCAGCAGCCCGCGCAGGGTGTCGGCCTCGTAGGACCGGCGGAAGGCGCCGCGGCGCTGGAGTTCGGGCACCAGGCCGCGGGTGATCGCCTCGAGGTCGTGGCCGATCACACCGGGGCGCAGCCGGAAGCCCGACAGTCCGGTCCGCCGCCAGGTCAGTAGCAGATCCGCGAGCTGTGCAGGGGTCCCGGTGAACACCTTGGCGTCGCTGGTGTACGGGTAGCCCGCGAGGGCGTCCAGGCGCTCCAGCCGGGCGGCCGCCGCACCCGGTTCGTCGTCGAGGAACACCACCAGGTCGCCGAAGAGGTGCACGGGCTCCGCCGCGCGGCCCGCCGCGGCCTGGGCGGCGCGGATCTCGGCGACGGTGGCGCGGGCCTGGTCCGTGTCGTGCGGGGTGATGTAGCCGATGTCGGTGGAGGTCGCCACCAGCCGGTAGGGCACGCTCTGATGGGCCAGCGCGCTGACGACCGGCTGTCCCTGGGGTGGCCTGGGGGTGATCGAGGGGCCCTTGACGCTGAAGTGCCTGCCCTCGAAGTCGATGTAGTGCAGCTTGCCGCGGTCGATGAAGCGGCCGGTGGCGACGTCCCGGATCTCGGCGTCGTCCTCCCAGCTGTCCCAGAGGCGGCGTACCACCTCGATGTAGTCGGTGGCCTCCTCGAAGAGCTCGGCGGTCAGCTCCCGGACCACCGGGGTGTCCAGATCCTCGGGGCCGAAGCGGGGAATGGCGCGGCGGCCGAAGTGTTCCGCCTCGTGGCTCCGCCTGGACACCCTGAGCCGCAGCCCGGCGCGGCCGGTGCTGACGTAGTCCAGGGTGGCGATCGCCTTGGAGATGTGGAACGGCTCGGTGTGGGTGGCGACGACGGTCGGCACCAGCCCGATGTGCCGGGTCAGCGGCGCCACCCGGGAGGCGATGAGCACCGCGTCCAGCCGCCCGCGCACCTGGTCGGTGCGGCCGTCGGGCTCGGTGCGGTGCGAGGACTGGAGCGAGAGCCCGTCCTCGAAGGTCACGAAGTCGAGCAGCCCGCGTTCGGCCTCGGTGACGACATCGGTCCAGTACGCGGCGTCGAACAGCTCCGTGGGCCGGGCGTGCGGCTCGCGCCACGCGGCCGGATGCCAGCCGGCCCCGTCGAGAGCGGCGGCGAGATGCAGGAGGGTGGACGAGGACGTGGATGAGGACTCGGACACGAAGGGTGCCTCCCTGGTCGGCCATGGGTGATCACCGCGCCTCATCGGGAGGGCGCGGTATCCTTGAGGTGATCAGGTCAGCGGCGACAGAGCGCGCCGGCCACGCGCAGCAGGTCGATGTGGTGCCGGGAGTACAGGCGGACACCCTCACGGAGGGCCGGAGCCGGCGCGGGCGGACAGGTCATCGGCCGCGACACCATCGCCTCCCGTTCCCGTTCCCGACGGGCCTTCGGGCCCTGGCTGATATCTCGGAACGCTACGTGAGGCCGGTGACCTCACGCAATCGTCAACTCGGACGGGGCTGCGGCATATTCCCCGACGCCCATGGGTAACCCGACGAAAGTGTGGGCGACCTCGCTGACGCGCGGTACCCCGATGACGGGATCGGTGGAGATGTTCCGGACTGACGACACGCGGGCATGGGCCCGTCGGCATTCGCGCCCGACGCACCCGCTCCGTCCTCGCTCCCTGACCAGGCGGCTGCACATCGACCTGCTGCGGATCTCCAGCTCCTACAGCCCAGCAGGCCCTCAGCCCCTCTGATCGCGGCCGTTCGGAGGGCGCGGCCATCGTCTCAGGGGCCCGGGGGCATTCAGCCACCGGCCCCATCCACCGTCCAGCCCCGGGCCTCGAGCCGCCCGGGGCCCCGCCACGCGCCTGGAGAGTCATGCCCGAGACGAACGCACTCCGTTCACCTCACGAAACACCCCTCGTCCCACCCGCATCGCCCCACCGCATCCGCAGCCGCATCGGGACCGACTCGCCGGCGGTTTCTATCCGGCACCGCACCGGTACGAGGTGTATCTGTCACCGGGGTGCCCGCATTCGCTGCGCGTCGCGATCACCCTCGCCCTGCTGCGACGCCGGGGGTCACGCATGGCTCCCCCGCTCCGCACCGCCGGTGGCGGGCAGCCACTTGGCGAAGCAGACGCTGTACGGGTCGCGGGAGTAAGGCGGATAGGGCGGGATGCGGTACCAGCCCTCGCGTGCGTATAGGGCGGCGGCCTCCGGCTGCCGGACGCCCGTCTGCAACATCAGCTCCGCGACGCCCCGTTCGGCCGCGGACGCCTCGACGGCCGCCAGCGCCACCGCGGCCAGCCCGCGACCGCGGTGGTCGGCACGGACGAACACCCGCTTGATCTCCCACCGGTCGCCGGGCAGCGCGCGCAGCGAGGCGGTGGCGACGGGTTCGCCGGAGCCGGTGAAGGCGATCCAGGTGACGGCCACTTCGTCGGCGGTGGGCGGGGGCGGCAGATGCGGACGCGGCCCGAAGGCGGCGTAGCGGGGCTTGATCTCCGCGTCCATCAGGGTCCTCAGCTCGGCGGCCGCCGGGTCGTCCCAGCCCACGGCCGCCCAGCGGACCCGGTCCGGCGAAGCGGGCGCCGGGTCGGAGTCGGGATTCCCGGCGGGGGACGCGATCGCGTGCGTCGTGTGAGTCACGGTGGTTTCCTCATGAGATGCGTGGGCTCTTCGGAGCCGGCGCAGACAAGTTGACGTGTCGTCACGCCGCACGGCGTACGGGGGTTCGGCCCCGTACGGGCAGACGGATCACACGCGAGAAACAGCTGGGAGAAGGCGCCCCGGCGGGCAGCCGTCAATGCCTCAACAACACTGCGCGCTCACCACTCGACCGAGGTCGATGTGGTGGCGGTGCACCAGAAGCGTGGAGGCCATGGGCGACACCCAACACCGGCGTTCGTGCCCTGGTCAAGCGGCGACCAGCATCCGGAACAGCGGACGGCCGCCGGACACACCGCGCATCTCACCATGCGGTCCGCTGTTGACCTCGGCAGACAGCGGTGTGAGCATCCCCTCTCATGTCGCGGACTCTTCTCTCCACGCGCCGCCGCACGGTCGATCACATGGTGATCACCAGTGCCGCCTGTTTCTCTCACTGACCTCATTCCCGCTCGGGGCCGGCCTGTCGTCTTCCTGTTTCCTTTCGGCGCGCCCGCCCGCACCCTCCCCAGAGCGTCGAGGAGTACACACGGTGATCCGTGTAGAGAAACTGCACAAGACCTTCGGTACCGGTACCCGTGCGCGGCCGGTGCTCCATGAAGTCGACCTGGACATCGCGCAGGGCACCATCGGCGCCGTCGTCGGCCCCAGTGGCGCGGGGAAGAGCACCCTGGCCCGCTGCGTGAATCTGCTCGAACGCCCCACATCCGGGCGGGTATGGGTGGCCGGAACCGATGTGACGGACCTTCCGGAACGGGAACTCCGCCATGCGCGGCGGGCCATCGGAACGATCTTCCAGTCGGCCAATCTGCTGCGCCGGCGTACGGCGGCGCAGAACGTCGCGATGCCACTGCGCTATCTCGGCGTGACCGCGCGGGAGGAGAAGCGCCGCGTCGCCGAACTGCTGGAGCGGGTCGGTCTCACGGACCGGGCCGACGACTACCCGGCCCAGCTCTCCGGTGGCCAGCGCCAACGCGTGGGCATCGCACGGGCGTTGGCCCTGCGGCCCAGGGTGCTGCTGTCCGACGAGGCCACCTCCGGGCTCGACCCGGCCGCCACCCGGTCCGTCCTCGCCCTGTTGCGCGAGCTGCGCACCGACCTGGATCTGGCCATCCTCCTGATCACCCACGAGATGGAGGTGGTCCGCGAAGTGGCGGACACCGCCGCCCTGCTGCGCGAGGGGCGTGTCGTCGAGTCGGGGCCCGTCCACCAGCTGGTGGCCGACCCGCACTCCGCGCTGGGCAACGCGCTGCTCCCCGACCGGCCCGTCTCCTTGGACCGGCAGGGGCTCGGTACGTGGCGGCTCACCTACCAGGGGCACGCGGTGCCCACGGACTGGCTGACGCAGCTCGGTGCGGACCACGGGCTCGATGTCCATCTGCTGTCCGCGACGGTGGAGGAGATCGCCGGGCGGGCCGCGGGCCGTGCGATCGTCGCGGTCGGCCACGACCGGGCGGACGAGCTGACCTCCGCCCTGGACGGCTGGGGCATCCACGCCGAACCACTGCCCGAACCACTGCCCGAACCGCTGCCCCCGGACCACAGCACCCCGGCCGAAGAACCGGCAGCCTCCGGACCGGCGTCCGAGTCGGCCGCGGAGACGGTCGAGGGGGCGGTCGTATGAGCACCGACCTCGATCAGCTGTGGCCGCTGCTCCTCCCCGCGATCGGGCAGACCCTGCAGATGGTCGCGGCCGTCATGCTCATCGTCATCGCCGTGGGCACCCCGGTGGGCGTGGTGCTCCACAACTCCTCGCCCGGCGCGCTGTTTCCGCACCGGGTGCCGCGGGCCACGCTCAGCTGGGTGGTCAACCTGGGCCGTTCGCTGCCGTTTCTGATCCTGATGGCCGCGATCATTCCGTTCACCCGGTACGTGGCGGGCACGACCATCGGGGTGTCCGCGGCGATCGTGCCGATGTCACTCGCGGGCATCCCCTACTTCGCCCGGCTGGTGGAAACGGCCCTGCGGGAGGTGGACCGCGAGGCCACCGAGGCGGGGCGCGCCGCGGGCGGCTCACGCCTTCAGGTGATCGTGTCCGTGCAGCTGGCGGAGGCGCTGCCGGCGCTCGCGGGAAGCCTGACCATCGCGATCGTCGGCATGCTGGAATTCTCCGCCATCGCCGGGACCATCGGCGCCGGTGGCATCGGCTACCTGGCCATCAGCTACGGCTACGAGCGCTTCGACACGACGGTCATGACCGCCACGATCGTCACGCTCATCGTCATGGTGCAGGTGATCCAGTTCACCGGCGACCGCATCGTGCGCCGCCTGGCCCACTGAGGCCGCTGAGCCCACCGCATCCCGAACCTCCTCACCCCACCGGGGAAACACCCATGCCTTTCGTCCATGACCACGGCTTCGAGCTGAAGTCCAGACTGCCCCGCCGCATCGCCATCACGGCCGCGATCGGCGCCGTCGCCCTCGCCATCGGCTCGCTGGTCGCCGCGCGGGTCGGCGGCGAGGACCACCCGCCCCTGGGAAAGACCCTGAAGGTCGGCTACAACCAGGGGAGCGTTCCGCAGAGCGCCATCGTGAAGTACATCGCCGACAAGGTCGACCAGGACCATGGCATCAGGGTCGAGCCCTACCCCGTCAACGACGCCAACCAGGTCAACGGCTCGACCGCGGACGGCACGCTCGCCGCGAACATCACCCAGCACGCCGAGTGGCTCAAGGTCATCGTGGCCAACGAGGGCTACGAGGCGAAGGCCGTCCAGCCCGTCTTCACCCAGGCGTTCGCCCTCTACTCGCAGAAGTACGGCAGTGTGCGGGAACTGCCGCACGGCGCGCGGATCACCCTGCCCAACGACCCGGCGAACCAGACCCAGGCGCTGCTGGTCCTCCAGAAGATCGGGCTGATCAAGCTCAAGCAGGATGTGGACCCGCTCACCGCACAGCTGGGCGACATCGCCGAGAACCCGCACGACTTCCACTGGCACGAGGTGTCCCTGGACGCCATCGCCCGCTCCCTCCCGGACGTCGACGCCGCCATCAACTACGCCTACAAATTCCGGGTCGCCAAGATCCCGATCGAACAGCGCATCCTGCTGCCCCCAGCCGACGAACGCTTCGCCATCCAGCTCGTCGTCGGCGACGCCTACGCCGACGACCCCGCCATCACCCGGCTCAAGGCCGCGTTCGCCGACCCCCGGGTGGCCCGGTTCATCAGGAACGACCTCGATGTGGAAACACAGCCCGCCAAGATCCCCGCCGACCAGCGTCAGCGAGCCGCCCCATGACCCTCTCGCCCGGCAGGCGACACCTGCACCTCAACGTCAACATCTTCCAGTCCGGGATCTTCGCGGGTGCGTGGCGCGCCCCCGACGGCGACCCGCGCGCCGCCTTCTCCCTCGACCGCTACATCACCACCGCCCGGATCGCCGAGGCCGCGAAGCTCGACGCCGTCTTCCTCGCCGACACCCCCGTCCTCACCCCCGATATCGCCCACCGCCCCGAATACGCGCTGGAACCCACCGTGATCCTGGCCGGGATCGCGGCCCACACCAGTCGTATCGGCCTGATCGCCACCGCCTCCACCAGCTACAACGAGCCCTACAACATCGCCCGCCGGTTCGCCGCGCTGGACCAGCTCAGCCGGGGCCGCGCCGGGTTCAACGCGGTGACCGCGGCCGGTCCCGCCGCCGCCCGCAACTTCGGTCTTGACCAGGCGCCCGCCCACCGTGACCGCTACCGGCGCGCCGCCGAGTTCGTCGGCGTCGTGGGCGCGCTGTGGGACAGCTGGGACGACGACGCGTTCATCGGGGACTCCGCCCGCGGTGTGTTCGCCGACCCGGCCCGTGTCCACGCCACCGACCACCAGGGCGAGTTCTTCCGCGTCCGGGGGCCGCTGAACACCCCGCGCTCGCCGCAGGGCCGCCCCGTCCTCGTCCAGGCGGGCGGCTCGCCCGACGGCATCGAACTCGCCGCCGCGCACGCCGAGGCCGTCTTCAGCGCCGCCCAGACCCTGGACGAGGGCAAGGCGTACTACCGCGCCGTCAAGTCCCGCGCCGCCGCGCTCGGCCGCGACACCGGCGGGATCGTGGTGCTGCCGGGGCTGTCGACGGTGGTAGCCGCCACCCGCGACGAGGCGCTGGAGCGGCTGAACGGCCTCCAGGACCTCATTCCGCTCCGCTACGGTCTGGACCGGCTGGCCGCCCTCCTCGGCATCGACGCCGACGCCCTCGACCCGGACGCGGAACTGCCGTGGGACCTCATCGGCCCCGCCGAGAACGTCCAGGGGCTGCAGACCTTCTTCACCGTCACCCCCGACCTCGCCCGGCGCGAGCGGCTCACCGCGCGGCAGCTGATCCGGCGGCTCGGCGGCGGACTCGGACACCGCGTCGTCGCGGGCGGCCCGGCCGACATCGCCGAGACCATCGAGGAGTGGTTCACCTCAGGAGCGGCCGACGGCTTCAACCTGGCCCGACGCGCTCCCCGGCGGCCTCGCGGCCTTCGCCGAACACGTCATCCCCGAGCTGCGCCGCCGGGCACTGTTCCGGGACGACTACGCGGGCGCCACGCTGCGCGACCACTTCGGCCCGGCCCGGCCCCCGGTCGCCCGGCACGCGCCCGACACGGCGGAGGTGCTGGTCCGATGACACGCCGGCTCAGTCTGCTGGTGAACATCACCGGCGCCGGAAACCACCCCGGGGCCTGGACCCTGCCCGGCCGGGCCCCGGACGCCTACGTAGACCCGGACCACCATCTGCGGGTGGCCCGTACCGCCGAGCGCGGCGCCCTCGACGGGGTGTTCCTCGCCGACATCCCCGCCCTCCACGGCGACGTCGGCCACGGCCCCGGGCAGGCCCTGGAACCCTCGATGCTGCTGACCTACCTCGCCGCGGCCACCGAGCGCCTCGGGGTCGTCTTCACCGGGTCGACCACCTTCAACGAGCCCTACAACCTCGCCCGCCGGGTCCTCTCGCTCGACCACGCCTCGCGGGGGCGCGCCGGATGGAACGCGGTCGCCACCTTCTTCCCCGGGGCGGCGCGGAACTTCGGTCTCGACACCGTGCTCGACCCCGGCACCCGCTACCGCAGGGCGGAGGAGTTCATCGGTCTGGTGCACCGGCTGTGGGATTCCTGGGGGACGGCGCCCTCATCGCGGACACCGACGGAGCGCGCTTCGCCGACCCCGGCCGGATTCGCGCAGCCAGCCACACCGGCGAGTTCTTCGACGTCGCGGGGCCGCTCAATGTGCCGCGCTCCCCGCAGGGCCGCCCGGTGACGGTCCAGGCCGGGGCCTCGCCACCGGGCGTGGCCCTCGCGGGACGCTTCGCCGAGGCCGTCTACACCCCGCTGCTCGACCGCGAGGCGGCGCGCGGCTACCGCGCCCGGCTCGCCGGACAGGCGCGGCGGTACGGACGTGAGGTGTCCGGCATCCGGCTGCTGCCCGGCCTCACCCCGGTGATCGGCGGCACCGAGGCGGAGGTCCGTGCGCGCTTCGCCGAGCTGGAGGCGGGCGTACACCAGGACGCGCGGCAGCTCGCCCGGGTGACCCGTACGCTCGGGCTCGACCCCGCCACCACCGACCCCGAAGCACCTTTGGCCGAGGCCCAGCTGTCGGGACCGCCGCCCGACCGGCTGCCCACCGGGTTCTTCCGCACCCATGCCGAGATCGCCCGCCGGGAGGGACTGTCCCTGTCCGGGCTCGCCGCCCGCGCCATCGGTGGCCACCGGTCGGTCGTCGGCACCCCCGAACGGATCGCGGACGACATCACCGGCTGGTGGTCGGCCGGTCTGGTGGACGGCTTCACCCTGCTGCCCGACGCGCTGCCCGACGGCCTGGACACCTTCGTCGACCACGTCGTGCCGATCCTGCGGAAACGCGGCGTCTTCCGCCACGGCTACACGGGCACCACCCTCCGCGACCACCTGGGACTCCCCACACCGGCACCGTCACACGAGCCTTCCGGGCAGAAAGGGGCCACGGCCCGATGAACACCACCACGGCCCGGCGGACCGTCACACTACGAGAAGTCCGCGCCCGCGTACCGGAGTTGGCCGCCTCCCTCGCCGCCGACACGGCGCGCCGCGAGGCCGAGCGGGAACTGCCGTACGGGTCCATGGACGCGGTGCGGGCGAGTGCCATCGGATCTCTGCGGGTCCCGGTGGCGTACGGCGGTCCGGGGGCGAGCCTCGTGGACCTCTTCCGGACCATCATCGACCTCGCGGAGGCGGACGCCAATGTGGCACAGGCGCTCCGGCCGCACTTCGGTTTCCTCGAGAAGCTCATCAGCGACAGTGGGAGGGAGGACCGCGAGCGGTGGTTCGGGGCGGCGCTGGCGGGCGAGCTCTTCGGCAACACACCGGGGAGGCCACCGCCAAGCACCCCGGCGACATCCACACCGCGCTGGTGCCCGACGGCGACCGCTACCGGCTGAGCGGCACGAAGTACTACAGCACCGGCAGCCTGTTCGCCGACTGGGTGGTCATCGCCGCGAAGAACCACCTCGACGAGCGGGTCCGCGTGGTGCTCCCGCACGGCCGCCCCGGGCTTCGGCTGATCGACGACTGGGACGGCATGGGCCAGCGCATGACGGCGAGCGGTACCACGGAGCTGGACGACGTGGCGGTGTACCCGCACGAGGTCGTCGTGGACGAGGCCGTGGGGGTGCGCCGGACCCATCTCGGCGCGTTCCACCAGCTCTTCCTCGCCGCCGTGGAGACCGGCATCGCCAAGAACGCGGTGCGCGACGCGATCGGCTACGCCCGCGACCGGGCCCGCTCGGTCCGGCACAGCGGCGTCGACCACGCGGTCCAGGACCCGTTCGTGCAGCACACCGTGGGCGAGATGGCGGCGCTCGAGTACGGGGCCGAGGCCACCGTGGAGCGCGCGGCAGCGGCCATCGACCGTGCCCTCGCCGGCCCCCGCGGCGAGGACGGCGTCGCGGGCGGCGAACCGGCGCTCGCCGAGGTGGCCACCGAGGTGGCGCAGGCGCAGGTGGTGGCCGCCCAGGCGGCCCTGCGGGCGGCGGAGCGGCTGTACGACGTGGGCGGGGCCTCGGCCACCCGACGCGAGTTCAACTTCGACCGCCACTGGCGCAACGCCCGCACCTGGTCAGCCACGATCCGATCGCCCACAAGGCACGTGTGGTGGGCAACCACCTCCTCAATGGCGAACCGCCACCGCTGACGGGGTTCTTCTGAGCCCCCGCTCACGCCGGCTGCCCGGTGGGTCCCGGCTCCGGGACTTGGACTCGTCGAAGGCCTGGCCCCGTCGAAGGTCGCCCTGGTCGAGGGGGCCCCGAATCCCGGCGGCCGATGACCAGGGACGGTACGCCACCGTGGCGCACGCGCCGCGGGGAAGAACACCGCCGACACACAGCCGTCACATCCGAATGGGCATGTGCGGCCGACCCCAGGAGTTCACCCAGACATGACTGTAGGAGTCGCACTCACCGCGGCAGACGCGGACAACCAGATCGATGCCACCGTGCGCCTCGCCAGGGAAGCCTCAGCCGCCGGACTGCGGTCCGCCTGGTTCGGGCAGACCTTCGGCGCCGACTCGCCCCAGCTCGCGGCCATCGTCGGGCGCGAAGTACCGGATCTGCAGGTGGGCACATCCGCGATCCCGGTCTTCGGACGTCACCCGTTGCTCGTCTCCAGCCAGGCCCAGACCGCACAGGCGGCCACGCACGGCCGATACCACCTGGGGCTCGCTCTCGGCACCAAGCTCCTGACCGAGGCGGGCTTCGGCATCCCCTTCGAACGGCCCATCGCCCGCTTGCGTGAATTCCTCACCGCACTGCGGCAGTTGACCGAAACCGGCGCCGCCGACTTCCACGGCGAACTGCTCACCGCGACCACGCCGATCCCCGCCCGCGTGCCGGGTGCCGGGACCGGAGTACCGCTGCTCGTCGCCGCGATGGGCCCGCAGGCGCTGCGGGCCAGCGGGGAACTCGCAGACGGCATCCTGCCGTACCTCGCCGGGCCCCGGGCCCTGGCCGAGCACATCGTCCCCGCCGTCACCGCGGCGGCGGAGGCCGCCGGCCGTCCCGCGCCCCGCGTCGTGGCGCTCGTACACGGTGTGGTCACCGACGATGCCGACGCGGTACGCGAGACGGTGGCCGAACAGCTCGCGTTCTACGAACAGATCCCCTCCTACGCGCGGGTCATCGGACTCTCCGGCGGCACCCGGGCCGTCGATGTGTCCGTGATCGGCGATGAGAAGACCGTCGCCGCCGAGGTGCGGCGCTACCGGGACGCCGGGGCGACGGAGGTGGTGTTCTCGGGGACGGAGGCCGCCGGTGAGGCCGCCCGGCGCCGCACCTGGGCACTCCTGGGGGAACTCGCGGGCTGAACGAACGCTCCCAGGGTCCACCTGCCGGCCCGCACCCCTCCCCTGTCCTGTCCTCCCTGACGTCCCGAACCGAACATCCCGAAAGAGAAGAAGGAAGACACCGAAGAGATGACCACGTACCGCACCCTCGGCCGTACCGGCGTGAAGGTCAGCCCCCTGACGCTCGGCGCGATGAACTTCGGCGCCTGGGCCAACCGTGACCACGACGACGCCGTCGAGATCATTCACCGCGCCCTCGACGCGGGCATCAACGTCATCGACACCGCCGATGTGTACTCCCAGGGCGAGAACGAGGAGATCGTCGGCAAGGCGCTCGCGGGCGGCCGCCGCGACGATGTGTTCCTCGCGACCAAGTTCCACGGCCAGATCGGCGACAACCCGAACCACCAGGGCAACTCACGCCGCTGGATCCACCGGGCCATCGAGGACAGCCTGCGCCGCCTGGGCACCGACCACATCGACCTCTACCAGGTCCACCGGCCCGACCCCGCCACCGACTTCGAGGAGACGCTCGGCGCACTCGACGACCTCGTACGGCAGGGCAAGATCCGCTACTTCGGCACCACGACCTTCGAGCCGCACCAGATCGTCGAGGGCCAGTGGATCGCCGAGCGCCTGCGCGGCCGGCGCCCCGTCACCGAGCAGCCTCCGTACTCCATTCTGGCCCGGGCGGCGGAGCGGGCGGTGCTGCCCGTCGCCGAGCGGTACGGACTGGGAGTCCTGCCGTGGAGCCCGCTGGCGGGCGGCTGGCTGTCCGGTCGCTACCGCAAGGGGGACACGGCACACACCGTGTCCAGCCGTCTGGAGCGCCAGCCGCACCGGCACGATCCGGAGCTGGCGGCCAACAAGCGCAAGCGCGAGGCGGCGGAGCTCCTCGCCGAACTGGCCGACGAGGCGGGCCTGTCGCTGATCCATCTGTCGCTGGCGTTCGTGCTGGAGCACCCGGCCGTGTCGACGGTGATCATCGGCCCGCGCACCCAGGAGCACCTGACGAGCCAGCTCGGCGCCGTCGACGTCCGTCTCTCGCGGGACGTGCTCGACCGGATCGACGAGATCGTGCCGCCCGGCACCACGATCAGCCCGGCCGACGAGGGCTACCAGCCCCCGTCGCTCACCGACCCGGCCACCCGCCGCCGTCCGGCGACACGCGACTGACGCGGGTCGCCGGACAAGGGCTCAGTGGCTCAGCGGCTCACCGCAGGAGGTGGCCGGAGGCGCGCAGCACGTACCCGGCCACCTTTTTGCCGAGGGTGACTCCGGCCTCGTCCGCGGAGCGGGTGTGGATGCCCGAGAGGATCCGCGCGTCGACGTTCTCGGCCGTCAGCCGGTGCCAGTCCGTGTATGTGCGGGTGACCCCCGGCGCGGTGGGGCTGGTCAGCTCGAACGGCGCGGTGCGCGGGCCGGTGAGCGCGGACAGTATCCCCTCCGCCGCGCCCGCGTAGGTGTTGTGGCCGCTCGGATAGTCCGGGTGCGCCGGGGTGTTGTGCAGGGGCGTCCAGTCGGGGTCGGGGTCGATGGCGCCGGTGCGGATGGCGGTGACCGGACGCCAGCGCAGATACGCGTACTTGGAGTCGGAGGTCGCGATCTGCGTGTCCACCGAGGCGATGTGGAACAGCGCGACGAGCCTCGCCCGCACCGCCACCGACCCTGCGGAGCGGGACAGCGCGACCCGCAGCGGTTCGGTGTAGAGGGTCAGCGAGGAGCCGTACCAGAAGTTCGCCGTCTCCGTCTGGTGGGCGGTGCGCCGGGTGCTGTCCGCCGCGCCGTAGGCACGCACTTCGGCCAGGTCCGACCGGTACCGCCGGGAGGCCGGCGCGGGCGGCGGTCCGAGCCGGAACTGGTCGGGGGCCGCCAGCACGAACGGCCGCGCGACGCGGTTGCCGTACTGCGTGGCGGGCGCGTACGCGGGCGGCGTCGGCTGCCAGACGCCGGGGGCGGCCGGGGGCACGGTGAACGGGGCGTCGACCGATGCCGGGTCCAGGCCGTCGCCCTCCCGGGAGGCGAGGACGGACCGGGCCTCCCGCTCGCCCGCCGCCACGCCCCGGTCCTCGGCCGGGCCGTCCGGGATCCCGTCGAGGGTGCGGCGGAACGCGGTGTTCAATTGCTCGGTGCGCGTCGGTACGAGGGCGACCAGGGAGCCGTGCACGGCGGAGGCCAGCGCCGCGTCCTGGTAGTCGCCCCGATCGACGCCCGTGGGCACCTCGCGGGCGGCCCGTGCGCCGGCCAGCCAGCTCACCGCCCAGGTGCGGCTGTTGGTCACCTGGGTCGGCGCTCCGGCCGCCGCGATCGTCTGTGCCGTGGTGTCGTACCAGTCGAGCGCCACCGATGGACGGGGCTCGGCGGGCGCGGCGACGGCGGTCGGGCCCACGGCCGAGGCGGCCAGCAGCGACGCGGCTCCGAGTGCGAGCATGAACGGTCGGGTGGCTGAGGGGCTCACCAGCAACTCCTGGAAAGGTATTGGGACTTCGACGAGGTCAGTCGTGGGGTGCGTGGCGGCTCTCGGGACGGTCGTCCTCCCGCTCGGTGGCCGCGTCCACTCCCAGCCGGGCGAGCAGTCGCTCGCGCAGCGCGGCGTACTCGGCACCGGCTGGGCGACGCGGCGCCGGAACCTCCACGGCGAGGTCGGCGGCGATCCGGCCCCCGTCCAGGACCAGCACCCGGTCGGCGAGCGCGATGGCCTCGTCCACGTCGTGCGTGACCAGCAACACGGCGGGACGGTGCCGCTCGTACAGGCGGGCCAGAAGGGCGTGCATACGGGTCCTGGTGAGCGCGTCGAGCGCGCCGAACGGCTCGTCCGCGAGCAGCAGTTCGGGCTCGCGCACCAGGGAGCGGGCCAGCGAGATCCGCTGCTGTTCGCCGCCCGACAGCTCCACCGGCCAGGCGTCCTCCCGCCCGGCCAGCCCCACCTCAGCGAGCGCGGTGCGTGCCCGCTCGTCGGCGTCCCCGCCCGTGAGCCCCAGTGCCACATTGGCCAGCACCCGTTTCCACGGCAGGAGCCTGGCGTCCTGGAAGACGACCGACACATGGGCGGGCGCGCTCAGCGCGCCTTCGCCACCGGCGTCGTGGTCGACTCCGGCGAGCGCCCGCAGCACGGTGCTCTTTCCGGAGCCACTGCGGCCGAGCATGGCCACGAACTCCCCGGCGCGCAGGCTCAGATCGAGCCCGTCCAGCACCTTGCGCCCGCCGAAGGCCCGCACGAGCCCCTCGATACGGACGGCCACCGCGGCCTCCGGAGCGGTGACCGTCAGCCCGCCAGGGTGCGTCGCCATGACAGGACCTTCCTCTCCACAAGCCGTACCAGTCCGTCGGAGAGCAGCCCGAGAAGTCCGTAGACGACGAGACCGACGATGATGATGTCGGTCTGCCCGTAGGTCCGCGCGAGCCCCATCATGTAGCCGATCCCGCTGGTGGCGTTGACCTGTTCGACGACGGCCAGCGCCAGCCATGCCGCGGTCACCGCGAAACGCATCCCGAGGAGGAAGCCGGGCAGCGCGCCCGGCAGCACGATGTGCAGCAGGAAGCGCGGGCGGCTCAGCCCCAGCGTCTCGGCGAGCTCGACATACCGGCTGTCGATGGTGCGCAGTCCGTTGTGGGTGTGGATGTAGACCGGGACGAAGGCACCGAGGGCGATCGTGATGACCTTCATGGACTCCCCGATGCCGAACCACAGGATCAGCAGCGGGATGAGCGCGAGTGAGGGAATGCCCCGCTTGATCTGCACCGGGCCGTCGATCACCCCCTCGCCGAGCCTGCTGAGCCCCGCGATCAGCGCCAGCACGAGCCCGGCGGCCGTCCCATACGCCAGACCGGACAGCGCTCGCCCGGTGGAGGTCCATACATTGGACTGGAGCCTGCCGTCCGCGATGAGGTCACCCGCCGTGGTCACCACCGTCCAGGGGGCGGACAGATTGCGCGCGTCGATGAGGCCGGTGGCCGAGCCGGCCGACCAGACCGCGAGCAGCAGGAGGGGACCGAGGGCCCGGCCGTACGGGATGGGCCGGCCGGGACCGAGGCGCCGGCGGGCGACACGGCGCCCGGCGTTCCCCGCGGCCGGGGCCGCCTTCGTCGTCTTGGCGAGCGACAGCCGCTCGCTGGGGACGTCCGTGCTCATCGCGGCCGCCGCGCTGCCGCGACCGCGTCGGCGGCGACCGACTCGTACCGGCGGTCGAAGAGGATTCCCGCGTCGAACTTCTTCTTGCCCGTCTCCTTCGCCAGCAGGTCGACGGTCTTCTGCTGCCGCGCGATGGCCGGCGTCCAGCCCGCCGGGATGTCCGGATGGCCGTTCTGCTTCACCAGGTACTCACCGTCGGCGCGGGTGAGGCCCTGGTCCTTGACGTAGTAGCCGTCGATCCACTGCTTCGGGTGCTGTTCGACCCAGACCTCCGACCGCGCCCAGAACGTGATGAACTCCCTGATCGCGGCGGCCTTCTGGGGATCGCTCACGGCGTCGGTCACCGCCCACAGATGTGCGGGGTCGTCACGCAGCCCGTGCTGGATGGTCTTCCCGCCGTCCTTGCCGTATTTCGCCGGATAACGCTTGATGTTGACGCCTCCGAGGGGCGCGACGTCCACCTGGCGGCTGCCGAGCGCGGTCGGGTACACATCCCCCGTGCTGGGCAGCTCGACCAGCTGCACATCGTCCTTGGTGAGTCCCGCCTTGGCCAGGATCCGCAGCACGAGCGCCCCCTGGGCCTGCCCCGGGCTGTAGGCGATCTTCTTGCCGCGCAGATCCGCCAGGGTGTCGACGTCCGCCCCGGGAGCGATTCCGAGTTCGTAGACGGGGTGCCGCAACGGGTCCTTGCGGAATTCCGTCGCCACGAGCTTCGTATCGAGACCGGTCCAGTGGGCGTGTATGGACGGGATCTCCGCCGCCGAGCACAGATCCAGGGAATGCGCGCGGAAGGCCTCGGAGCACTGCGGACCGCCGCTGATATTGGCCCACTTGACCTTGAAGGGCAGCTTATCGAGCTGCCCCGAGAGCTTCAGCGCCACCCGAGTATCCGGCGCACCGACCGTAATCGACGTAGTCGCCTTCACCTTCTCCGGAATCTTGACGTGGGCGAGGTTCCTGCTGTCGGCGGCAGTCGACGAGGTGGTGTTGTCCGCACAGCCGACCAGCAGCGATGTGCAGGTCAGAGCGGTCAGGATGAGCGGCGCGAGCCTGGGCATACACATTCCCGGGTGCAAGGCGTACGGCATCGGAGCGTACGGAAGTGAACTGATGTCGCGTGGGGGAATTCGTCGCGAGTGAGGGGTGTTCGCTGCTGGATTTCAGCTACGCTGCTGGTTTTCAGCTACACAGTGCGACGGTGATGCGCATCAGATCGACAGGGCGCCGTTGCGTGAACCGCGGAGAGATCGGCATGCCGCTGAAGCTACCCACGACGTCAAGAAAGGGTCAAGCGCGCGTTCGCGTTTCCGGAAGGCGGCAATGACTACTTCGTACGGCTGCCATGTTCGCGTTACATGGCCCTGGATCGAGTCCCCGCGGTGTCCGTTTCGCGGAAGCCGAGGAGGGCTCGTACAGCCTCGATGGTGGCTTCGGCCAGGGAGGGGTCGCAGCCACCGCGGGCTCGGGCGCTGAGACGGACCGGGGGAACGGCGGGGAGGTCATGGCGTGGCGTGAGGCCATCAGGGTACGGACCGCCGGGGACGGCGAGCAGGGCGGCGCCGAGCCCGGCACGGGCCGCGTCCAGAACTCCCGCGAGGTATCCGGCCTCGGCGACCACGGTGGCGGCCGTGTGGTGCGAAGCGAGTGCGGTCAGGGCGCGGCGGCGGATCACGCAGGGATCGCTGATGGCCACCAGGGGCAAGGGGGCCGGTGCGGCGGGTGGTTCCCAGCCGGGCGCGGCGTACCAGCGCAGCGGGAGTTCGCCCACCGGAGTGCCCGGGGCGGACGCCGCCTCGGTGACGTAGACGGCGAGATCGAGTTCACCACGGGCGACGGCGTCCGTCAGCCGCGCCGAGCGGTCGATGCGCACCCGGACCTCTGCGCCTGGCCGGGTGTCGCGTACGGCCGCGGTCAGGACGGGAAGGATCTGATCGGCGCCGTGCTCGGTGGCGCCGATGATGACGGGTGCCGCGTCGGCCGGGCCCTCCCCCAGGAGCCGACGAAGGGCCGCGTCGTGTGCGCCGACGATCTGCTGGGCCTCTTCCAGCAGTCGGGTGCCGTGGGGGGTGAACCGGGTCTTCCTGCCGTCACGTTCGACGATGGGGCGGCCGAGGGACTTCTCCAGCCGCCGGATGTGCTGACTGACGGTGGACTGGCTGAGGGCGAGTGCGCCGGCGGCGCGGTGGAAGCCTCCGTAGTCGGCGACCGCAATGAGACTGCGCAACGCCACGATGTCCAATACCGGTCGCATGTGCGCAGGCTAGCAACCGATCGATCGGAAATCACGATCGGTTTTGATGGCAAATCATCG
The DNA here is from genome assembly GCF_042750115.1 of Streptomyces sp. NPDC059455. Lineage (NCBI taxonomy): Bacteria > Bacillati > Actinomycetota > Actinomycetes > Kitasatosporales > Streptomycetaceae > Streptomyces > Streptomyces sp. NPDC059455. Next base: position 29,627 of record NZ_JBHYVB010000008.1, on the reverse strand, counting down.
TTGGACGGCCGACTCCGGCCTCGTGCATCCTGAGGTCATGCCGCGTACAGCGTTCGTGACGGCCCGCGGGCCGCGCCCCCACCGCAATGGATCCGGGCCGTCGGCCGGCGGACCGGCGGTGTGCCGCGCCACGGGCGCCCGGCTGACCCGGCGGCGCGTGGTCGACTTCGGCCTCACCGGCGCCATGCGCTGTCACTGACTCACGGTTTTCCCGGCGCGCTCGCCGTCGCCGCGCGCTCGCCGTCGCCGCGCACTCGCCGTCGCCGCGCGTTCGCCGCCGCCCGTTCACCCCTCCGCGCTTCCGCGTCGGCAGGCGCTTCCCGCCTGCGCCTCGTCCTTTCCCCTCCGCACCTCGCACCCGCACGGCCGCTCCATCCCGCTTGTGCGTGCGGGCGGGCGCCGCTGTCGATGAATCGAGTTCTCATGTCCTCTGCTCAGCCTGTCCACTCCTGGGACGAACCGGCGGGCATCGCCCCGCGCGGCACCCTCGTGCTTCTCCCCGGACGGGGTGAACACGGCGGTGTGTACGAGCGGTTCGGCCGCCGGATCTCCGCCGAGGGCTATCGCGTCCGCGCCCTGGGAGACGCCTCCTCCGACCCGGAGGCCGTCGCCGAGGCGGCCACCAAGCTGTTGCGCGACGAGACGCTCCCGGGCCCCCGCGTACTGGTCGGCTCTGACACCGGGGCCTCCCACGCCGTGCGGCTCGCCGCCCTCGACGCCTCCGGGCTGGACGGGCTCATCCTCGCCGGGCTGCCGACCGGGCCGGGCCCCGCCGAAACGGCCGCTCGGGACTGGGAGCAGGAGTTGGAGCTGCGCACCGCCTGCCCCACGCATCGGGGCAGGCTCACCGCCGACTCCGCGTTCCGGCGCGGTGCCCTGGCGGGCCCGCCGACGCCGGGGCCGCCCACGCTGGAGGGGATCTCCGTTCCCGTGCTCGGACTGCACGGTGCCGAGGACACCGTCAGCCCCCTCGATGAGGTCCGTCGTGTATTCCGCGAGCTGCCCCGCGCGGAGCTGGTGAGTCTGGCCGGTACCCGGCACGACGTCCTCAACGACGTGACGCACCGCACCGCCGCCGCCACCGTGGTCCTCTTCCTGGAGCGGCTGCGGCTGGATCCCGGCCTGACGCCCATCGCCGTGCCGGAGGCCCTCGCGTGACCGCCCCCGTCCTCACCACTCCGGCCGAGCTGTACTCCCGGCTGTTCCACGGTGGTCCGGCGCCCGTCGTCCTGGACGTACGGTGGCGGCTCGGCGATCCGCACGGCCATGAGCACTACCGCGCCGGGCACATCCCGGGCGCCCGCTACGTCGACCTCGACACCGAACTGGCCGCTCCGCCCACTCCGGCCGACGGCCGCCATCCGCTGCCGGACCCCGCCAGGTTGCAGCGGTCCGCGCGCCGCTGGGGACTCACCACCGACCGGCCGGTGGTGGTGTACGACGACAACGGCAACACCGCCGCCGCTCGCGCCTGGTGGCTGCTGCGATGGGCCGGGGTCGAACGGGTCTCGCTGCTGGACGGGGCGCTGACCGCGTGGCGCGCGGCCGGACTGCCCGTCGAAACGGGCGAGCCCGCCCCACCGGCGGAGGGGGATGTCCTGCTCACCACCGGGCGGCTCCCGGTCCTGGACGCCGACGCGGCGGCCGAGGTGGCACGTACCGGTGTCCTGCTGGACGCGCGGGCGGCCGAGCGGTACTGGGGCGAGACCGAACCGGTCGATCCGCGCGCCGGGCACATCCCCGGCGCCCGGTCCGCCCCGACGGGCGACAACCTGGCACCGGACGGCACGTTCCACAGCGTGGACGAGCTCGCGCGGCGCTTCGCCGCGCTGGGTGCCGATGGCGCGACGGAGGTCGGTGTCTACTGCGGCTCCGGCGTCACGGCCGCCCACACGGTCGCGGCCCTGGCCCGCGTCGGCATCACGGCCGCGCTCTACCCCGGCTCCTGGTCCGCCTGGTCCTCCGACACCACGCGCCCCGCGGCCGTGGGTGCGGCGGCGGGCTGATCCACCGCCCGCACACCTCCTGTGAACACTTCCCGACCGAGAGGCCGCACCATGCCCTCCCCGCACTCCTCCGTGTCCGGGGCCTCACCGCCCCCGCGCACGTCCGCACCACCACCCCCCGGTGCGGCGAAGGACCCGACGCCGCCCGCCAAACCCGCCGCGGCGCGGACATCCCGACCCACCGCCGCGCGCACCCGGCCCCGCCTCCGGGTCCCGCGCGGGGTGCGCCGGGCCTCCGGGCCGGTCGGTCTGCTGCTGCTCTGGTTCCTGGCCGCCGCCACGGGCGTGCTCCCCGAGACCGTGCTGGCCTCCCCCGTCGACGTCGTGCGGCGCGGTGCGGACCTCATCGGCACCGGTGAGCTGCCGCAGGCCATCGCCGCCTCCGGCCGGCGCGCGGCCCTCGGCTTCCTCATCGGCGCTGCCGTGGCGCTCACCCTGTCGCTCACCGCCGGGCTGTTCCGGCTGGGCGAGGACGTCATCGACGCGTCCATGGGCATGTTCCGGGCGATTCCCTGGGTGGGCCTGATCCCGCTGTTCATCGTCTGGTTCGGCATCGACGAGACACCGAAGATCGCGCTGGTGGCGCTCGGTGTCACCTACCCGCTGTACTTCAACATCTACGGCGGCATCCGCTCCGCCGACGCGCAGCTGATCGAGGCCGGGCGGATGGTCGGCCTGGGCCGTATCGGGCTGATCCGGTACGTGATCCTGCCGTCCGCGCTGCCCGGGGCGCTGGTGGGGCTGCGGTACGCGCTGTCCACCGCGTGGCTGGCCCTGGTCTTCGCCGAGCAGGTCAACGCGGACGCCGGTATCGGCTATCTGATGAGCAACGCCCAGCAGTACTTCCAGACGGACGTCATCGTCCTGTGCCTGGCCGTGTACGCGGTGCTGGGGCTGCTGTGCGACTTCGCGGTGCGGCTGCTGTCCCGGCGGCTGCTGGACTGGCGGGCCTCGTTCGACGGGGAGGGAGCATGACACCGGTGAACGGCACGGACAGCGTGGAGGTCCGCGGACTGACCCGCGCCTTCGGCGACAAGACCGTGCTCGACGGGCTCGACCTCACCATCCGTGCGGGCGAATTCGTGGCCCTGCTCGGCCAGAGCGGCTGCGGAAAGTCGACGCTGCTGAGGATCCTCGCCGGGCTGGACAGCGAGACCGAGGGCGAGGTGGAGGTACCGGAGCGGCGCTCGGTGGCCTTCCAGTCGCCGCGGCTGATGCCGTGGCTGCGGGTGTGGCACAACGTCGTGCTCGGTCTGCCGGCCGGAGACCGCGCGCTCGCCGGGCGCTATCTGGCCGAGGTCGGCATCGAGGAGTACGCGGGTGCCTGGCCCCGGACGCTCTCCGGCGGTCAGGCCCAACGCGTCTCGCTGGCCCGCGCGCTGGTGCGCGAGCCCGAACTGCTGTTGCTGGACGAGCCGTTCGGCGCGCTGGACGCGCTCACCCGCGGCAGGGCGCAGCGGCTGGTGGCCGATCTGTGGCAGCGGCACGGCTGCTCGATCCTCCTGGTCACGCACGACGTCGAGGAGGCGCTGCTGCTGGCCGACCGGGTGCTGGTGATGGACGGCGGGCGGATCGCCTACGAGGCGGAGGTGGGCCTTGACCGCCCGCGCAACCTCGGCTCCCCCGACTTCGTGGCATTGCGCGGCGAACTCCTGCGACGGCTGGGCGTCGACGACGCCTCGGCGCATTCGCGCCATCGAGAAGAGGTGACCGCATGAACCACATGCACCGCATGAACCGCATGCACCGCATGAACCGCATGCACCGCATGAACCGCATGAACCGCTCGCACACCGGAGACCGCAGGGCCACGGCCGCTGCGCGCGCGCTCGGCGCCGCGCTGTCGCTGACCGCCCTCCTCGCCACCAGTGCCTGCGCGGGGGACAGCGAGGCGGCGACCGAGACCGATCCGTCGAAGGTGACGCTGACCCTCGGTGACCAGGCCAAGAACCTGAAGACGCTCTTCGATGCCTCCGGCACCCTGGAGGGAACGCCGTACAAGGTGAAGTGGGCCGAGTTCGAGGGCGCCGCACCGCTGTTCCAGGCCGTGCAGGCCGGGGCCGCCGACACCTCGTACGCCGCCGATCTGCCCACGCTCCAGGCACTCTCCGGCGGAGTGCGGGTGAAGGCCGTCGCGGCGCTGCACAACGACGGCACACACACCGGGATCGTGGTCCGGAAGAACTCACCGGTGCACAGCGTCAAGGACCTCAAGGGGAAGAAGGTCGTGGTCTCCTCGGCCAAGGGGTCCATCGCCGAGTATCTGCTGGCGCACGCCCTGGAGCAGGCGGGGCTGAGCTACTCCGACGTCCATGTGCAGTATCTGCTGCCCACCGACGCCCAGGCCGCCTTCACCTCCGGCAAGGTCGAGGTCTGGGCCACGTTCGGCGTGTACAAGACCGTGGCCGAGCAGCACGGGGGCCGCCTCCTGGTCAACGGGGCGAACGGGCGAGTGAGCGGCTACGGCTTCATCGGAGCCTCCGAGAAGGCCCTTCAGGTCCCGGCGAAGAAGAAGGCCATCACCGACTATCTGCGCCGCCTCGACAAGGCGCTGGCCTGGTCCCGTAGGCACCCCACGGAGTACGCCAAGGCCATCCAGCGCACCAACGGAGCCTCGGCCACGGTCGCCAAGGCCCTGGTCGACCAGGCCAACAGCGAGCTGCTGCCGGTGAACGAGCCGGTGATCCGGTCCGTGCAGAAGGTCGGCGACACCATGCACGACATCGGTGTCCTCACCCCCAAGCCGGTCCTCGCCGACCACGCCGACACCAGCCTCGTCAAGGAGTGACCGCGACCATGCCCGTCGAGTTCATCAGTGCCGTCCACCCCAACCCCGCCACCGAGGGCGACCCCACCGCGGGTGCCGGAATCGATGTGGACTACGCCCGCCGCTACGCCCGCGCCCTGGACGACGGCGGCTTCGACTACACCCTCGTCACCTACCACTCGGCCTCCCCGGACGCCCTGCAACTGGCCCAGTTCGTCGCCCATCACACCGAGCGCATCAAACCGGTCCTCGCCCACCGCCCCGGGGTGGTCTTCCCCACCCACGCGGCCCGCGCGCTGGCCACGTTGGACCGGATCAGCGCCGGACGGCTGGTGGTGCACATCATCTCCGGCGGCAACGACGAGGAGCAGCGCCGCGAGGGCGATTATCTGAGCAAGAGCGAGCGGTACGCCCGCTCGGACGAGTACATCCAAATCCTGCGCGCGGTGTGGGAGGCTGACGGCCCGATCTCCCACGAGGGCCCGTACTACCGCTTCGAGGGCTTCCGCTCCGATGTCGCCCCGTACCACGGCACCATCCCCATCTCGGTGGGCGGTTCCTCCGAGGACGCCTACCGGGTGGGCGGGCGGCAGGGCGACATCTTCGGGCTGTGGGGCGAGCCGCTGAAGGAGACCGCCGAGCAGATCGCCTCGGTGAACGCGTACGCGGACGCCGCGGGCCGTCCCCGGCCGCGCATCTGGGTCTCCTTCCGGCCGATCATCGCCCCCACCGACGAGCTGGCCTGGGAGAAGGCCCACCGCACCCTGGGCGCGGTCAAGGCCAATCACGCCGAGCGGGCCAAGCGCCGCCACTACCCGGCCGTCGGCCAGGGCGCCCCGTCCAACGTCGGATCGCAGCGGCTGCTGGCCGTCGCCGAGCGCGGCGAGGTGCACGACCGCTGCCTGTGGACCGCGCCCGCCGCGGCCACCAACGCCGCCGGTGCCTCCACGGCCCTGGTCGGCTCCCCGGAGACGGTCGCCAAGGCGCTGCTCGACTACGTCGACATCGGCTGCGAGCTGCTGTCCATCCGCGGCTACGACCCGCTCAACGACGCCATCGACTACGGGCGTCACGTCCTGCCGCTGGTCCGTCAGGAGCTGGCGCACCGCGCCGCCACCTCGGCCGCCTGACGTCCGACCGCCGTCTCCTTCCCGTTCTCCTCATGAAAGGCATCATCCGAATGCCCAGGCCACCGGCCCGCTCCCGTTCCCGGCACGCCCGCGCCCGTACCGCTCTCGCCGCCGTCGTGGCGCTGACCGCCGGTGCGCTGAGCGCCTGTGGCGGCACCGCGGGAGCGGACGGGGACGGGGACGGGAAGGGATCCTCCGTCACCCTCCGGGTCGGTGCGACCGGCTGGAAGGAGGAGGAGGCCCTGCTGAAGTTCGCGCACCTGGACGACACTCCGTACCAGGTGAAGTGGAGCCTGTTCCAGGGCGGCGACAGGCAACTGGAGGCGGTGCGCGCCGGTGCGCTGGACGTGGCGAGTTCCAGTGAGATCCCGCCGGTCTTCGCGGCGGCCGACGGAAAGCCGAACTTCAAGGTCGTCGCCGTGAGGCGCGGCAACACCCTCAACCAGGAGGTCGTGGCCCCCAAGGGGTCCTCGATCACCTCGATGTCGCAGCTGCGGGGCAAGAAGGTCGGCTACGTCAAGAACACCACCGCCCACTATTTCCTCTACGAACTGCTGAAGCGGGCCGGGCTCGGCTGGGACGACATCGAGGCCGCCCCGCTGGATCCCGACAAGGGGATCGCCGCGTTGAACGGCGGTTCCATCGACGCGTTCGCCGGATACGGCAACGCGGTCATCACCGCCCATCAGCGGGGCGCCCGCACCATCGGTTCCGGCAAGGACATCCTCTCCGGCAACTTCCTGTGGACGGCCTCGGACGACACCCTCGGCGGCGCGGCCGAGCGCGGAGCGCTGGCGGATCTGCTGGCCCGTATCGACAAGGCGTACGCCTATGTGCGCGACGGGCGCCAGAAGGAGTACGCGAAGGTCATGGCCGCCGCCACCCACCAGCCGGTGGATCAGGCGCTGGAGGAGTTCACAGAGGGGCAGGCCCAGCGCAGGACCGGGATCCGGCCGGTGAGCCCCGGGGCCACCGCCTCCGAGCAGAAGGTGGCCGACGCCTTCGGTGACCTCGGGGCGGTGAAGCGGAAGCTGACGGTGAGCGAATTCTGGAGCGACCGGCTGAGCGCGCGACTTCGGAAGGCCCTCGCCTCATGACCACTGACCTATCGCTGCCCGTCCCGGATCTCTCCTCACTGTCCTCCGTGACGCGACGGCTCACGACCACCGCGGCCGCGTACGACCGCGACGGCACGTTTCCGGCCGAGGGGATCCGCGCCGCGCACGAGGCCGGGCTGCTCACCGCCACCGTCGGCGAGCGGTACGGGGGTCCCGCCCTCGGAGTGGCGGCCACCGCGCGCATCCTGCACGCGCTCGGCGAAGGCGATCCGTCGGTGGCGCTGATCGCCGCCATGAGCCTCTCCGTCCACCGCCGCCAGGCCGTGCGGCCGCACTGGCCGGAAGAGCTCTACGGGCAGGTGCTGGCCGAGGCCGCTTCGCGGCCGGTGCTGCTCAACCACATCCGTGTCGAGCCCGAGCTCGGCTCGCCCGCTCGGGGAGGGCTGCCCTCCACGGTGGCCCGGCGCACCTCGGACGGCTGGTCGCTCAGCGGCCACAAGCGCTTCGCGACCGGGGTGGAAGGGCTGGACTGGCTGCTGGTGTGGGCCACCACGGACGAGCCCACGCCGCGGGTCGGCACCTTCCTGGTGCCCGGCACCGCACCCGGAATCGAGATCAGCCACCGCTGGAACCATCTGGGGCTGCGCGCCAGCGGAAGCCATGACATCGCGCTGCACGACGTCGAGATTCCCAAGGGCAACGTCATCGACCTGGCCGAGCACGGCGCCGCGGCGGAGCAGGACAACCGCGCGGGCGCGGCCCTCCACCTGCCGCTCGCGGCCCTCTACCTGGGCGTGGCGCGGGCCGCCCAGGGTTATGTCCACCGCTTCGCCCTTGAGCGGATCCCCGCCAACCTCGGCCATCCGGTGGCCCGTACCGAGCGCTTCCGGCGCGTGGCCGGTGAGATCGCGCTGCGGCTGGACTCCGCCGAGCATCTGGTGTTCACGGGCGCGGAGCGGGTCGATGCGGCCGACGGCTCGTACTCCCCCGAACACGCGCTGGGCGCCCGTGTCCTGGCGGACCGGCATGCCACCGAGGCGGTCGCCCTGGGGTTGCGGCTGCTGGGGAATCCGGGGCTGTCCCGCGACAACCCCCTGGAGCGCCACTTCCGGGACGTCCAGTGCGCCCCGGTGCACGCCCCGCAGGAAGACACGGCGCTGCTCGCCATCGGCACGGCCGCGCTCGGCACACGAAGTGAGAGGCCGACATGACCGTCCCGCTGTCCGATCCGGATACGGCCGACCGCACCGGCTCCGCACCCGCGCATGCCACCGATACGGATGCCGCCGCCGCGCTGCTGGCGGCGCTGCGCCGCGACCTGCCCGCCGGGACACTGGGCACCGGCCCCGAGGCCACCGGTCCATACGCCACCGACCGCTCCGGAAGCCGCCCGGCGGGCCTCCCGCTCGCGGTGGTGCACGCCACCCGCACCGAGCACCTCCGGACCGCGCTGCGGCACGCGCACACCCTGCGGGTGCCGGTCGTGCCGCGCGGGGCGGGGACGGGACTGTCCGGCGGCGCGAGCGCTGGGGCGGGCAGTGTCGTCCTCGATCTCTCCGGGATGAACCGGATCCTGGAGCTGAGCCCCGAGGAGCAGATCGCCGTCGTCGAGCCGGGGGTGATCACCGCCGACCTGGACCGCGCGGCGGGCGAGTTCGGGCTGCGCTACGCGCCCGACCCGGCGAGCGCGGCGATCTCGACCGTCGGCGGGAACATCGCGACCAACGCCGGCGGTCTGCGCTGCGCCAAGTACGGGGTGACCAGGGACGCCGTCCTGGGCCTGGACGCGCTGCTGGCGGACGGGACGCCGATACGGACCGGCAGGCGCACCGTCAAGGGCGTCACCGGCTATGACCTGACGGGCCTGCTCACCGGCTCCGAGGGCACCCTGGGCGTGATCACCGCCGCGACCGTACGGCTGCGCCCGGCACCGGAGGAGACCGTCACGGTCGCCGCGTACTTCGCCACCTTCGCCGAAGGAGCCGAGGCCGTCTCCGCGCTCACCGCCGCCCGTATCGAGCCCGCCATGGCCGAGCTGCTCGACGGCCCCGTGCTGGGCGCGGTGGACGACGCCCAGGGCACGGATCTGCGGTCGCGCGGCGGCGCCCTGCTGCTCTTGCAGTGCGACGGGCGCGGCGCGGCCGCCGAGGCCGACGCGGCCGTACGGCGCTTGCGCGGACGGGCCACCTCGGTCGAGGTCACCGGGGACCCGGCCGAGGCGGAACGGCTGCTCGCGGCGCGTCGGCTCGCCCTGCCCTCGCTGGAGCGGCTGGGCCGTCCGCTGATCGAGGACATCGCCGTTCCCAGGAACCAACTGGCGGCCGCCGTACGGGAGATCGACGCCGCGGCGGACCGGCATGGGGTGCGGATCTTCACCTTCGCCCATGCCGCCGACGGCAACCTCCACCCCATTCTCGTCCTCGACCCGGCCCTCCCCGCCGTCCCGGACGCCGCCTGGCGGGCGGCGGGAGACATCTTCACGGCCGCGCTCCGCCTCGGTGGCACGCTCACCGGCGAACACGGCGTGGGCACCCTCAAGCGGCGCTGGCTCGGCGACGAGCTCGGCCCGGACCAGCACGCGCTCCAGCGTCGCCTCAAGGCGGCCTTCGATCCGCACGGCATCCTCAACCCGGGCAAGGCGCTATGAGATCAACCGTGGCCGGGGCCGTCGTGCCGGTGGTCGGCACTGGTCCTTGTGTCCCCTCCCCTCTCCCCCCTTCGTCTCCGCTCCTTCCGCACTGACAACTTCGAGGTGAACCCCGCCATGCCCACCATCCTCTCCATCTCCGGCAGCCCCTCCCCCACCTCCCGCACCGCCCGGCTCCTGCGCGGCCTGGACTCCCGGCTCACCGTCCAGGGACACCAGGTGATCCCACTGGACGTCCGCACGCTTCCGGCCGAGGCGCTGCTGCACGCGGACTTCGGGCATCCGGAGATCGTGCGCGCCACGGAGCTCGTCGCCCGAGCCGACGGTGTGGTCATCGGCACCCCGGTCTACAAGGCCGCTTACTCGGGACTGCTGAAGTCATTGCTCGATCTCCTGCCCCAGTTCGCGCTGGAGGGCAAGACCGTGCTGCCACTGGCGACCGGCGGCAGCACCGCGCATGTGCTGGCCATCGACTACGGGTTGCGCCCCGTGCTCGCCTCCATGGGCCCCGCGCACATCACACCCGGCTGGTTCGTGCTGGACAAGCACATCGAGGTGGGGAAGGACGGGGGCGTGGTGGTGGACCCCAGCACCCGGGAAGCGCTCGAACGGCTCGTCGACCAGTTCTCAGCGGCGCTGAGCGGCTCACACTCGGCCGGCGTGGTCGCCGCGTGACCGCGGGCCGGGGTTCCTCCACCGGCGCGCGGCCGGGCCCCGCGGTGGGCCCGGCCGCGCCCGGTCAGTCGGTGGCCAGTCGGGTCCGCCAGCTGGGTATCGAGGGCTTCCAGTCGAGCGCCTGCCGTATGCGGTCGTTGGAGGCGCCGCGCATGGCGGTCAGCTGGTGGGCGGTGAGCCAGCCCAGCAGCCGCTCGGCCAGTGGCGTCGGCACCGTACGGGGCGGGGGTGCTCCGAGCAGTCGGGCGTATTCGGGCAGCCAGACCGCGGCCTCCGCCGGGTCGTCATCGGCCACGTTGAACACGCCGTCGGTATCCGCCTCGACGGCACGGACCGCGGCCCGTGCGGCGTCCTCGACGTGGAGGAACGAGGTGACGCCGGTGGCGGGCTCGGGCAGTGGCAGCCTGCCGCGCGCCACCGCGCCGCGGATCGCGCCGCCGTGGTGGTAGAGGGTGCCCGGCCCGTACAGGGTCCCGTAGCGCAGGACGGTCCCGGAGAGGTTCGCGGCGCCCAGCACCCGGCGCTCCAGTTCGGTGATCGCGCGGGCGGTGAGCGCCCAGCCCGGATCCGGTGCGTCGACATGGAGCGGCGCGTCCTCGGTGAGCACCGGCCCGCCGCGGGGGGCCGTGGCGAACGCGATGCTCTGCGCCACCATCCGTCGGGCTCCGGCCGCCTCGGCCGCCGCGATCAGATGTGCGGTGCCTTCGGTGCGCAGCCGGGCGGTGCGCTCCAGGCCCTCCGCGGTGGGCCCGCGCAGCGCGGTCAGCTGATGCACCACCACCTCGGGCCGGGCCGAGAGCACCGCCGCGCGCACCGCCTCGGCGTCCAGCGCGTCGGCCACCACGACGCCGTCCAGGCCCAGCCCGGCCGCCCCGGACGGCTCCCGTACCAGCGCGGTGACATGGTGGCCGCGGGCGCTGAGCAGCGGGACCAGCGCCCGGCCGATCACCCCGGTGGCCCCGGCGACGAGGACCCGTGCCGTCATGCCGCGCCTCCCTGGGCCCGCATCAGCAGGCGGCACGCGGGATCGCCGTCCCGCAGACACGCGGTGGCGCAGTTGCGGGTGAGTTCGACCCCGAGCCCCTCCGACCAGCCGGCGTGGATGTCGGTGCACGGGCACTCGTAGCCGTCGAGCGAACCGGCCATCCGGACCATGGTCACGGCGAAGTTCTGCCGCATGGTCAGCTCGATATCGCCGTCCGGGAGCACCGCGGTCCCGCCGTCGCGCAGTTCGTTCGGGAACATCCACTCGGAGCAGGCGTCGTACCGGCGGCGGAGTTCCTCGAGGTCGGCGGCCGGTTTTCCGCCGAACTGGCGGCGGATCCGCTTGCCCACCTGGACGGCCACATACCGCAGCGCCTCGGCGTTGATCTCATTCGCCACGTCGTGTCCGAACCTCTTCGCCACGCCCTGGTACCAGCGCGCGTCGTGCAGCCACCACTGCCGGTACACGTCCATGGTCCTCGGACGGGGGCTCGTGCCGGGACTCGTGCCGGGACTCGTGCCGGGACTCGTGTGGTCGAGCGCGGTCATCGCACCTTCCCGTCCAGCTCGCCGTCGGCCACCCGGGCCCGGAACCGTTCGCGCATCTCCCGCTTGAGCACCTTGCCGGTGGCTCCCTTCACCACCTCGCTCGCGTCCATCCGGAGCGCTCCGGTCAGTTGCGGAAAGCCCTCGGCGGCCAGCACCCGGTTGACGTCGGCCGTCCATCGGGCGTCGTCGCTGTCCGCCTGCGCCGTGTCCCCCGCATCCGCCGCGTCCGCGCGCACCTGCAGCAGGGCGTAGGCGTCGGCCGTCCCGTCGCCGTCCCAGTCCGCGCGTACGCCCTCGGGCGCGACCGCCACCACCGTGCAGTCCTCGAGCTCGGGCAGCTCGCGCAGCAGCAACTCCTCGGTGCGGGTGCTGAACACGATGCCCGCGGGGGTGCGGATCGCGTCCGGCGCGCGGTCCAGGTGGTAGAAGTTTCCCTCCTCGTCCCGATAGGACAGATCGCCGGTGAGCCAGTAGCCACCGAGCCGCAGCCGGTGGAAGGTCAGCGAGTCGTTCCAGTACCCGGGGGTGAGCGTGGGTGAGCGCACACCGAGGCGGCCGATCTCGCCGGGCGGCAGCGGTGTGCCGTCCTCCGAGAGCACCGCCGCCTCGGCGAAGCTCATCGGTTTGCCGACGCAGCGGGAGAACGCCGACTTGCCGGGCCGGTGTCCGTTGTGGAAGAGCGAGTAGCCGGTCTCGGAGGACCCGAGTCCGTCGGTGAAGACGGATCCGGTGATCCGGCGCCGCTTCAGGTCCTGGCCGACCGTCTCATGGCTGCCCTGCTCGATCAGCGCCCTGATATGGGTCTCGTGCGCCGCGTCCCCGGTGTTGTACCACGCCTCCACGCTGGACAGATCGCGCACGGAGAGATCCTGGGCCGCCATCTCCCCGTAGGTTCCGGCGAACGCGAACACCGTGGTGGGGCGGAACGACTCCATGGCGTCCAGGACGTCGACCCCCCGCTGGCTGGACAGCATGCGGACGGGCGAGCGCAGCAGGAAGCCGAACAGCATGACCGAGATGGCGGCGTTGTGCGAGCCGGGCAGCGCGACCAGCAGCCTGCCCATCGCGGAGCCGACCGACAGCTTCAGCCGGTGCAACTGCGCGTACAGCAGGGTTTCATGGGTGTGCGGTACGGCCTTGGGCATACCGGTGGTGCCCGAGGAGTGGGAGATGATGATCGGGTCGGTGGCGTGGTGGGCGTACGGGTAGGCCGCGGGGAGGGGCTCGCGGTTCTCCGTGCGGATGTCGGCCGCCGTGACGCAGAAGCCGAGGCCCAGTTCGGCCCGGTCACGGGCCAGGACCTCGTGGTGGGCCTGGTCGGTGATGGCTCCGACCGCGCCCTGGCGCCGTACGTACTCGCGTGCGATCTCCGGGCGGAGGTTGCCGTTGACGAAGGAGGGGATCGCGCCGAGGGAGGTGAGGGCGAGGAAGTTGACGGCGAACTCGGTGCTGGACCAGGTCTGGATCGCCACCGGGTCGCGGGGCCCGACACCCTGTGCGTGGTACCAGCTCGCGTAGATTTCCACGGCCTCGTGCAGCTCTCCCAGGGTCAGTACCTCGGGGTGGCCGCCGTCCGGGGCCTGCCAGGTGGCGTCGGTCCACAGGACCTGCTCGTCGAGCGATCTGCCGTACGCCTTCAGCCGGTGGATCACATTCCCGGCCCCCAGGGCGGCGTCCTCGCTGATCCGCGCGCGTTCCTGTTTGGTGATCATGGTGTGGTTCCTTGGATTCGGGCGGCCAGCTCGACCAGGCCGCGAAGGGTGCCGTACTCCCCCGAGGGGGCGGGCGGGATGTCGGACTGCGGGCGCGGGAGCGGATCGTCCCGGTCCAGCACGATGGCCACGGCCAGGTCCGCGGCGGGTGGGCCGGTACGAAGCTCGCGATACGCCGCCGTGGTGCGCTCGGTGCCGGTCAGCTCGACCCCGATGAGCACGACGCGGTCCAGCTCCTCGTCCTCCAGCAGCAGTTCCGCGGCGGCCAGCAGCTCATCGGCCGGGTCCGTCACGGTGGACAGGCAGAGCAGCGGCCCGGTGATGGCGAACTCGCGGCTGAGCTGCCCCAGGACCGCGTTCGCGGTGGACTGCATGAACAGCAGCGGATTGTGCACCTGCCCGGCCACGAGCAGACGGCTGCCGAGGTCGAGGGTGGCGGCGTCCCCCATCGTGCTGGCCAGGACCATGGCGGTCCGGTCGCCGTCGCCCGGCCGGGCGGTCAGGCATCGCTCGACGGCCTGGTACACCATCGGGTTGAAGGCGGACTCCACGAAACCGGCGACCGGCGGCGCGGAGGGTCCGGACATCGCGGCGATCATGCTCGCTCCAGTACCAGCGCGGTGTTGGCACCGCCGAACGCGGCGTTGACGGTGAGGGCACGCCGGAGCTCGGCCTTGTGGGGGCGGTTGGGCACATAGTCGAGGTCGCAGTGCGGATCCGGTTCGGTGAACCCGGCGGTGGGCGGCAGCACCCCGTCCCGCAGCGCGAGCAGGGTGATCACGAGTTCCACGACTCCGGACGCCTCCAGCAGATGTCCCGTGGTGCTCTTCGTCGAGCTCACCGGCGTCCGGGCGGCCGCCGCGCCGAAGAGTGTGCGCAAGCCCCGAGTCTCGGCGGGGTCGTTGTACCGGGTGGCGGTGCCATGCGCGTTCACATAGTCGATCCGCGGGCCGCCCGCACGCCGCAGCGCCCGGCGGGCGGCCATGACCAGCCCGGCACCCTCCGGATGGGGCCGGGCGACGTGGTGGGCGTCGCCGGCGGCGCCCCAGCCGGTCAGCGCGCCGAGCGCACGCGCTCCCCGGCGCCGGGCGCTTTCGGCGGATTCGAGCACCACGGCTGCGGCCCCGTCCCCGAGCAGCAGACCGCTGCGGTCGGCGCAGAACGGACGCACCATCCCGTCCCGGGAAAGGGCGAATCCCGAGTCGAACTTGGCCAGGTTCTCCTCCTCCACCAGATACGCCCCGGCGCAGATCGCGGTGTCGGCCCGGCCGGAGGCGATGAGCCGACAGGCGTGTGTGATCGCGGTGGCCGAGGCGACGCACGCGCTGGTGAACGCCTGCCGGGGGCCGCGCACGCCGAGGGTGTCCGCGAGGGCCTCGGCCTGCCACGCGGGCACGGTCTCCGCGGCGCCGCCGGAGTCCACCGCGCCGGGAGAACCGGAAGACCCGGGAGCGCCGGATGAGCTGGGTGAGCCGGGAGCCCCGGGAGCGCCAGGTGCGCCGGGAGCGCCAGGTGCGTCCGCGGCGCGCCAGAAGCGGGTCAGGCCGGTGAAGTCGCCCGCGGTCCCCACCAGGACGGCGGCCTCGGCCCCCGTCGGCAGCCCGGCCATGGCGACCGCCGCCCCGCCGACTTCGGCCAGCACCTCCCGCAGCGGGGCGGCCGGGCCGCCGGTGGCGGCCAGGCCCGTTCGGTACGGGCCGGTGTCGAAGCGGGTGATCGGCGCGAAGGCGGGCCGCCCGTCGAACACGCCCTCCCGCACGGCGTCCGCCCCGGTGCCGAAGGCCGTGCGCACCCCGAATCCGGTCAGCAGCACCTCACGGTCCATGAACGCCCACCAGGTAGTCGGTGATCCGGCGTATCGAGGTGAATTCGGCGAGGAAGGCGTCGGCCGGCTCGATCTCCAGGCCGTAGCGCAGCTCCAGTTGGTGCAGGAACCACACCAGCCCCAGTGAGTCCAGGGCGAGTTCGGCGTCGTCGTCCAGGCCGGGCGGCAGATCGGCGAAAATCTTGGGATCGGACAGCAGCTCCCGGACGGCGTCGGTGGTGATCCTCGGCCGGGCTTCGGATTCCGCGGTCATGCCGTGGCGCCCCGCTCCACCACATCGTTGATCAGGTCGCCCAGGTTCATCGCGCCGGCCTGCTCGATGTCGCTGTCGGGGAACTTCACATCGAACCGGCGCTCCAGGCGGAGGAGCAGCTCGATCAGGCCCAGTGAGTCGATGTCGATTCCACCGGTGCCCATGGGGCTGTCATCGCTGATCTCGTCCGCGGCGAGCGGATGGTTCATCTCCTCGCTGATCGTGCTGAGCACGAACTCTCGGATCTCCTTCTGCAAGGCCGTCTGCGTCTCCATGGTGTGCAACCTTTCTGTGCCACAGGGGGTCGTTGCGGGGTGGTCGGCAAGGGGCGGTCAGCCGGGTCAGCGGTCGGGGGCGCGGGCGAGCAGGGCATCGCGGCGCCTGACCAGCTTGCCGTTGGAGGTGCGGGGCAGATCCGCCAGTACGTGGACGACGCGGGGCACCTTGTAGTCGGCCAGCCGGTCCCGGCACCAGTGCAGCAACTCCCTCGTCGAGGGGCCGTCCGCCGCGACCGAGACATAGGCTTCGGTGGCACCGGCGTGCACGACCACGGCCCCGCTGACCCCGGGGTGCCGGCGCAGTACGGCCTCCACCTCGGTCAGGTCGACCTTGAGGCCGCCGATGACCACCAGGGAGTCGCCGCGGCCCAGCAGCCGTACGGCGCCGGAGGGGTCCAGCTCGGCCCGGTCATGGGTGCGCAGCCAGCCGTCGGCGAACCGGTCGCCGCCGGAGGCGTGCAGATACGGTGAGCCGTCCGGCAGACAGACGTCCAGCTCGCCCTCGCGGATCCGCAAGAGCACACCGGGCGCCGCCCGGCCGACCGAGGGCCGCGAGGCGCCGCTCACCTCCATCGCGATGACGCCCGTCTCGGTGGTCCCGTACGACTCGCCGACCCCGGTGCCGAACCGTTCGGCGAATCGCGCGGCGGTCTGCGGCGGCATGATCTCCCCACCGGAGACCGCCGCGCGCAGGGCGGGCAGGGCGGGCAGGTCCCGGGCGGTGCTCAGCAGTTCGTAATGGAACGGGGTACCGAAGATCACGTGGACGTCATGGCGCCCGGCGGCGCCGAGGATGTCCTTGGCCGACACCCGTGGCGCGAAGACCGCCGAGACGCCCGCGGCGAGGGAGTGCAGCACCCCGGCGATCAGGCCGAAACTGTGCGCGGTCGAGCTCAGCAGCAGCACCCGCTCGCCCAGGACCGGCATCCCCTCGATCCGGGTGAACCGCTCGATCTCGGCCGACAGGGAGGCCGCGGTCCGTCCGATCACCTTGGGCAGCCCGGTGGAGCCCGAGCTGAACTGCACCAGCTTGTGCTCGGTCGTCGCCGGGCGACCGTCCGGGTACCGGGAGGTGACCACCTCGTACCTGGGCTCGAACTTGAGCGGTGAGCGGCCCACCGTACCCGCGTCGACGAGGAACTGCGGGTGGCACAGCGCGCGCAGGGCGTCCACTTCGGACGGTTTGAGCCGGTGGTCGACCAGCATCACCTGGGCGCCCAGCCGCCACAGCGCGAGCAGCACCTCTATCTGGGTGCAGCTCGGCGGGATCTGGAGCATCACCGTATGCCCCTCGCCGATGCCGTGCCCGGCGAAGACCGCCGCCTCCATGTCCACGGCGGCCCGGACCTCGCCACGGCTCACCGGGTGGTCGCCGTGGACGAGGTAGGGCAGCTCGTCGGGATGGGCGTCGAACAGCGTGTCGAGGAGCTCCCGCATGCCGACGCTCATCAGTGTTCCTTGCAGAACTCGCCGATGGGGAAGCCCACATGGCGCTGGTCCGTGGCCAGGTAGCCGAGCAGCTCGTCGCCCTGCCGCAGCTCGGTGACGTTGAGGACCTTGCCGCCGGGCCCGAGCACCCGCACATGCCAGTCGTCCTGGACGGTCAGGCTCACCACGGTGTCGTCGGCCGACCGCGCGGTGATGGTCAGCAGCGGACGGGACTCCAGCTTGGCCCGGCCGACCGTGACCGGCCGGGTCCGGCCCTCGGAGTTGACGGCCAGGGTCGTGCTGCCCGAGCCCAGCTCGCTCAGGTAGTTGGTCCGGTTCTCCGGGCCGAGCACATAGGAGTGCAGGGCACCGGCGTTGACCCGGAACGGACGGGTCGGCATGTACGGCAGCGGATGGGTCTCGCTGCAGCACAGGATGAAGCCGGTCGAGTACGAGCCGACCAGGATGCCCTCGTCCTCGGCGAAGTGGGTGCAGGTGTCCACGCACACCCGGTCGCCGAGCCCGTGGTGCTCGATGCGGTCGACGGTCAGCGTGGTCAGCTCCAGCGGGGAGGTTCCGGCCTCCAGCAGCCGGGCCAGCGCGAACACCTCGCCGGCGTCGGAGGGAGCCAACAGGACTCCGTCCGAGCCGCGTTCGAGCACGTCCAGCACGGTGGCGGCTTCTTCCAGGTCCGCGCAGACGGTGATCAGCTTTCCGGCGGAGCGGTCCGCCGCGGCGAGCACGATCTCCAGGGGGATCTTGGTCGGGTCGGCGAAGCGGACCACGGTGTGGGGCAGCGCGACCGCGGCGGCGCACGCCAGTCGCAGCGACGGTTCGTCGTGCACATCGACCCAGGCCGCGTCGGCGTCGAGGCCGTACAGCTGCTTCTCCTCGGTCACCGCCGCGGTGGTGACGGCGGTGACGGTCGGGGGCAGCGACTTGAGGACGGATTCGTCATCGCAGAGCACACCCTGCATCCGGGTGTGGATGGCGGCGTCCACGACGGATTCGAGCCGGGCCTGCGGAACGGTGCGGAGGTCGATCCATGCGAACTTCATGCGGCTCCTGTCGCGATCGTCGAGGGGTGGGGGGTCGTTCCGGCTTCGGCGGCGTGCACAACGGCGGCGAGCCGTGCCACCAGCGAGGAGGGTGAGGGCGAGGAGAAGATCCGGCGGCCCACCGCGAGGCCCCGGCAGCCCGCGAGCATCAACGAGGTCCCATGGCTGACCAGGTCCGAGCCGTCGGGCGGGCCGCCCGCGGCGAGGATCGGCAGCGGACAGCTGTTCACCACCTCGGCCATCCGCTCCATCGGCAGGGCGATCGAGGTCTTCACGAGGTCGGCGCCGAGATCCGCGGCGATGTTGACGGCATGGGCGAGCAGCGCCGGGTCGTGCGGATCGGCGATCCGCGGCCCCCTCGGGTAGATCATCGCGAGCAGCGGCATGTTCCAGAGGTCGCACGAGGCCGCGACGGTCCCGAGATCCCTGAGTTGCCGGTGCTCGGTGTCCGAGCCGAGATTCACATGCACGCTCACCGCGTCCGCGCCCAGCCGTACGGCCTCTTCGACGTCGCCGACGAGCACCTTGGCGTCGGTGTCGGCCGCGTGCACGGTGCCCGCGCTCAAGTGGACCACCAGAGCGCAGTGGCGCAGGATGTCCGGTGCGATCGCCCGCGCCCGGCCCTTGTGGACGACGACCGCGTCCGCGCCGCCGTCCACCAGCGCCCTCAGCAGTCCGTTCCAGCGGGCCTGGGACACCACCGGCCCATCGGACACACTGTGGTCGAGCGGGACGAAAAGATATCTTCCGTCCCCCGCGACCGAGAGCCTCCGCATCCGGAATGATTTACCAATATCGGTCATGTGCCAGGCACACCTCTCCCAAGGGGCGAACGAACGCAGAGGATTGCGGAGACAGAATGGCACGGCTATGCAAAAGCGAGCGGATATCGAATCTCCATAACTCTGCGGTTATGTGACTCTGAGGAATTTCTGAGATTGCTCTGACAGGCTGTCCGACGGCTATTCCGCCGGAGCCGAAACCGCGTTTTCCAGGAGGCTGGTTTGACCGCCTTGACCGACCCGGTTCGCATCTCGATCGCCTGTCACGGCGGACGTGGTCACACCGCCAGGCTGGGTGAGGCCGTACGAGCCGGGGCGAGCCGGGTTCCACACACCGAGGTCACATCCATCCAGGTCGACCGGATCACCGATCAGGAATGGCATCGGCTCGACGACGCCGACGCGATCATCTTCGGTGCCCCGACCTATATGGGCACGGCCTCATCGGCCTTCCACACCTTCGCGGAGGCGAGCGCCAGACGCTGGCTCACCCGCCGCTGGCAGGACAAACTGGCGGCGGGTTTCACCAACTCCGGCTCGATGGCCGGGGACAAGGCCGGCACCCTGGGCTATTTCGCCACCTTCGCCGCACAGCACGGCATGCTCTGGGTCAGCCTCGGGCTGGCCCCCGGCTGGAACTCCTCCGGCGGCGGCGAGTTCGACCTGAACCGGCTCGGTTTCTACCAGGGCGCCGCCGCGCAGTCCCCCGTGGACGACAGAACGGGGACGGTGCACAAGTCCGACCTCGCCACCGCGGAACATCTCGGACACCGGGTCGCGGAGCTCACCCGGACCGTCGTCGCGGGCAGACGAGCGCTGGAGTCGTGAGCCACCGACCCGCCGCGTCGGCCGCGGCCGGGGACGAGGACCATGCCGTGGCCGCCTCCGCCCGGCAGTGGTGGACCGTGGCCGTGGCGGTCCTGGCGCAGACGCTGGTCCTGCTGGACAACACGGTCCTCAACGTGGCGATGGAAACCCTCGCCGATCCGATCCACGGGCTCGGGGCGAGCGCGGCGGACCTGGCGTGGGCCAACGCCTCGTACTCGCTGGTCTTCGCCGCGGGCAGCTTCGCCGGTGGCGCGCTCGCCGACCGCTACGGGCCGCGTCGCACGCTGGTCGCCGGGCTGACGCTGCTGGCCTGCGCCTCCGCGCTGGCCGCGTTCTCCGATGGGGCCACGGAGTTGATCGTCACCCGTGGTTTCATGGGCGCGGGCGGGGCGCTGATCACACCGGCGACGCTGGCGATCGTCACCCGCGGTACCGCGCCGGCCGACCGGACCCGGGCGATCGCGGTCTGGGCCTCCGCGGGCGGCGCCGCCGTCGCGCTCGGACCGGTGGTGGGCGGTGCGCTGCTGACCCGGTTCTGGTGGGGCTCGGTTTTCCTGGTCAACCTTCCGGTGGTGGCGGTCTGCCTGGTCGGCGTGGCTCTCCTGGTGCCCGAGCTGCGCTACGCCGAGCGCAGGGTGCTCGACCCACTGGGCCTGACGCTCTCCGTACTGGGGCTGGGCCTTGTGGTGTACGGCGTCATCCGGGGCGGCCGCCCGTCCGGCTGGACGAGCCCGGCCGCGCTGCTGCCCGTGGCGCTCGGCCTCGTACTGCTGGCGGCGTTCGTGGTGTCGCAGAGCCGCCGGGCGGTGCCGGGTTTCGATGTGCGCCTGTTCACCGAGGCGCGCTTCGCGGGCGGCAGCGTGACCCTGCTGCTGCTCTTCTTCGGCCTGGCGGGGCAGCTCTTCTACTGCGCCTTCTATCTGCAGGGGGTGCACGGACTGTCGACGCTGGCCGCCGGGGCCGTGATGTCGGCCGCCGCGGGCGGCATCGTCCTCGGCAACCAGGTCTCCCCCGCCCTGTCGCGGCTGCTGACCGTCCGCTGGTGCGCGGTCGCCGGGATACTCCTGTCGAGCGCCACCTTCGGCGGCTATCTGCTCTTCGACGCGGACACCCCGGTGGCCTGGATCGCCGGGACGCTGTTCGCGCAAGGCGTCGGTATCGGGCTGGTGGTCGCGCCCATGACGGCGGAGATGATGGCCGCCCTGCCACCGCGGTACACCGGGGCCGGCGCGGCGATCAACGCCGCGGCCCGGCCGGTGGGCAGCACACTCGGCGTCGCGGTGCTCGGCTCGGTCCTCGCCACCGCCTATCGCGGGGCCGTCCGGCCCGCCCTCACCGAACTGCCTCCCGGGCCGCGGGAGAAGGCCCTGGACTCCGCGGAGGCCGCCCGGGCGGTGGCGAGGTCGCTGAACCGGCCCGAGCTCCTCGCCGCCGCGGACCGGGCCTATCTGCACGCCATGTACGTCACCGCCGCGTGGACGGCGCTGCTGTCCCTGGCCGGTGCCGTCCTCGTCATCGGATATTTCCGGCCGCGACCATCAACGACGGAGGCAGCAAGTGGATATGGGGCTGCGCCATCTTCGAATCGTGCTCACCGTGGCTGAATCGGGCAGCATCAGCCATGCGGCCGCCACCTTGAAGATCGCCCAATCCGGCCTGTCCACACAGCTCAGACGCATTGAGCAGGAATTCGGCGGGCCGCTGTTCCGCCGCCGCCCGAACGGCGTGGTGCCGACCGAGCTCGGCGTCCATGTACTGGGGAGGGCCAGGCAGTTGCTCGACGAGTTCGGCGATCTGCTCTCCACGGCGCGGGCACTGGCCCAGCCGGCCGAGCCGCCGCGGGCCGTCGGACTGGGCGGAGTGGACAACCCCTGGGTGCCTCTGATCGCCGCGCTCGTCCGGGAGCGGCTGCCGCACCATGAACAGCTGACCTATCTGGAGCCCTCGTCCCAGGCCGTACTGGAGCTGCTGCGCACCGAGAAGATCGCGCTCGCGGTCATCAGCGAGTTCCCGGACGTCGTGCCGCCAGCGGTCCGCGAGTTCGCCGTCCGCGACCTCGACACCGAACCGGTGCTGATCGGGCTGTCCTCCGGCCACCGGCTGGCCCACCGGCAGCTGATCACCCTCGAGGAACTGGCCGAGGACACCTGGGTCGCGCCCGGCGACCGCTCCGACGGTCTCGGCCTGAGCCTGAGGATCGCCTGTGAGCGTGCGGGGTTCACCCCCCGGTTCCGGTACTTCGGCGCCGACCAGACGACCGCGGCGGCCATCGTGAGCGCGGGGAACGCGATCGGGGCCTTCTTCGCACCGGGCGACCACTGCCCGGGGGTCTCGTTGAAGCGGCTGGCGAACGGCCGGCTGTGGCGCCGGACCCGGCTGGTGTGGGACGCCGAGTCGCCGCTGGCCGGGCTCGCCGAGGACCTCGACGGCGGCGCGCTCGACTGGCGCCGGCCGTACGCCTCATGAGCCCGGCCGTGGACCCGACCGGCTCAGCCCCCGGGAACGTCGGGCCGTCTGCCTCCGACGGAGAGGCACGACGCGATCGTCCGCTCCCGCGGAACCTCCTCCCCCACCCCGCGCCGCCGGCAGCTCCACGGTGAACAGCGCACCGTGCCCCGGCCGCCCCTCGGCGGTGATCCGCCCTCCATGGCTCTCGACCACCTCGCGGGCCAGCGCCAGTCCGAGCCCGAACCGTCTGCCGCGGCCGGCGGAACCCCTGGCGAACCGCTCGAAGAGGCGCGCGGTCTCCTCCGGTGCGAACCCCACTCCGGTGTCGCGTACGGACAGCGACACGATGCCGGGAAGCGGGGCGTCCACCGATACCACCACCTCCCCGCCGGGCGGGGTGTGCCCCATCGCGTTGTCGACCAGCGCGGCGATCACCCGGCGCAGGGCCGGCGCGGTGCCCACCACCACAGGCCGCCCCGGCCCGGGCCGCAGCCGCACGGCCAGCCCCATCTCCTGGGCCCGGGCGTCCTCGGCGGACACCGCCTCCTCGGCGAGCGCGGTCAGGTCGACCGGATCGCGGGACCCCGGCGACTGGGACAGCCGCGCGGACAGCAGCAGGTCGTCGATGACGTCACCGAGCTGCCGGGTGCCGGTCACCAGGCGCTGGAGGTCGGTGGCCAGCTGCTGGGGGGTCTCCGAGCCGGAGCGCCGGGCCAGCAGCTGGGCACGGGTGTGCAGCTGGGTCAGCGGGGTGCGCAGTTCATGGCTGGCGTCCGCGACGAACCGCCGCTGCCGGTCCAGTGCCTCGGAGAGCGGCTCCATCGACCGTCGCGCGAGCATGCCGCTGGCGGCCGCGACGAGCAGCAGACCGACCGCCTCGGCCGCCGCGAAGGCGAGCAGCAGATGGTTGCGGTCGGCGCGCTGGAACCGTTCCCCGTACGCCGCCTGGACGAGCTCCGAGCCACGCCGGTCGGTGCGCACCGTGTACTGCTCACCGCCTCGCTCCACCCGTTCCAGCACCGGAGGAGCGCCCGCGCGGACCGCGGCCAGGCTGGATCTCACGGGCAGTCCGGCGGGGGTGCCGGGGGTGCTGCTGACCGCTCCGTCCCGCTCCACGGTCATCCACACACAGACCGGCGGGCTGTCGACGGTGTTGTGGTCGATGCCCCACTGGGTCTCCCGCTCCGCGTCGGCGCGCTGGGCGAACAGCACGACGGTGTAGACGATGCCCCCGACGATCAGCATGATCACCGACATCACCAGCGAGATCCGCCAGGTGATCGTCCACTGGGCGGCGGCGAGCCTGCGCTGCTCGGGGCTCCGCGCCGGGCGGCGCGGGAAACGGATCGGCGTCGCCTTCACAGCGCCCCCAGCTGGTAGCCGCGTCCCCGCACGGTGCGGACGACGTCGCGGCCCAGTTTCCGCCGCAGGTAGTAGACATAGGTGTCGACGATGGACTCCGCCGAGGTGTCGGGGAAGACACGCTCCCGGAGGTGTGCGCGCTCGTACACGATCCTGGGGCCTTCGGCGAGCGCGTGGAGCAGTCCGAATTCCCGCAAGGAGAGTTCGACGCCCGTGCCGTCGGCCAGGCGCACCTCGCGGCGCCGGAGGTCGAGCTCTCCGTCGCCGAGCGGAAGGACTTCCGCGTCGACGAGGTCGCGCCGGCGCAGCGCCCTTACCCTCGCCAGCAGTTCGTCCACTTCGAAGGGCTTCACCAGGTAGTCGTCCGCGCCGGAGTCGAGGCCGGTGACACGCTCGTCGAGTGCGCCCAGCGCGGTCAGCACCAGCACCCGGGTGGTGACACCGACCCTTCGTAATCGTTTGACCAGGTCCAGGCCCTCGATACCCGGAAGCATCCGGTCGATGACCATCACCTGATGTTGTCGTCCCAGAGCGAGATGAAGCCCCCGTTGGCCATCGAATGCGACATCGACGTCGTACCCCTCTGAGTTGAACAATTCGGCCAGCATATCTGCGGTTTCCCGGTCGTCCTCGACCAGTAACAGCCGTGTCTGATCCGCGGTCGACCGGTCTATATCGGCTGGGTAGATCATTCGCTCATCTTGGCCCAATCCGCGTCGGTACGACGTCAGGGGTGCGAAACAGGGTCGTGAAGGCGCCAGAAATGACTCTCGGGGATCCCGGTGCGGGTCCGCCGAGTATTCGAAGGGCCTCTGTCGTCCCGATGGCGCGGACCGTGTCAGCTCCTCACGACGCCGCGCAGGAGCAGGTCGATGAGCCGGGTGGCCAGGTCGCGCCGGTCCTCGTCGGCGGCCATGAGGCTGATCCCGCCGAGGGCCATCAGCACGTCCTGGGCGTCGACCTCCGGCCGGGCCACCGACCGGCCCTCCCCGGACGACAGCAGGTGGCCGATCGCCTCGGCGAGCAGGGCCCGGGTGTGCAGCCGCTCGCTGTCGTCGGTCAGCACCACTCTCAGCGCGTCGGCCATCCCGCTCTTGGCGGCCATGAAGTCGATAAAGCGCTCCATCCAGGTCCGCAGCGCGTCCACCGGCGGCAGTGTGGCGGCGAGGTGCGGCGCCGCCTCGCACAGGCGCCGCACTTCCTGTCGGTAGACCGCCTCGACCAGGAGTTCCTTCGACGGGAACCGGCGGTAGAGCGTGCCGACGCCGACACCGGCCTCGCGGGCGATGTCCTTGACCGAGGCCCCCGCTCCCTCGCGGGCGAACACGGCCGCCGCCGTCTCCAGCAGCCGGTCCTCGTTGCGTTGCGCGTCGGCGCGCAGCGGCCTGCGATGCCGCGCCGCGTTCCCCTCGATGCCGGTCAATCCGGGTCCCCTCTCGCCATCACTTGCAACCGGAACCAGTTCCGCTTACCGTCGAGAGGCGAACCGGAACCCGTTCCGGATACGAGCGTACGACGGCCCACCGCCACCGCGCCACCGGCCGCGCGCCCGCCCCCATGCCACCATCTCCCTGGAGCGCGTCATGACCGACCACCTCATCACCACCCCCTTCGGGGCCCGGACGACCGCCGCCGAGGTACTGGACGGCGTCGACCTCACCGGCAAGCGAGCCATCGTCACCGGAGCGGCCTCCGGCATCGGGCGCGAAACCGCACGCGTCCTGGCCGCCGCCGGTGCCGAGGTCACCATCGGCGTCCGCGACCTGGCCGCGGGCGCGGGGGCCGCC
>NZ_JBHYVB010000008.1:0-4040 GCF_042750115.1 Streptomyces sp. NPDC059455 | reverse complement strand
GCCCCCTCCCGCTCGCCCCCACACCCCGCCGCGCCCGGGGCCGCCCCGGTCGCCCGGTCCCCCCGCGCCCCCCCCCCCCGGGCGGGGGGGGGGGGGGCCGGCGGGCGCCCCCCCCCCGCCCCGCGGCCCGGGAACCGTGCACGCCGCCATGCTCGACCTCGCCGACCAGAGCTCGGTGCGCGCCTTCGTGGATGCTTGGCGCGGGCCGCTGCACATCCTGGTCCTCAACGCCGGTGTGATGGCCTCGCCACTTCAGCGGACGAGGGAGGGCTGGGAGATGCAGTTCGCCACCAACCACCTCGGCCACTTCGCCCTCGCCACCGGTCTGCACGGCGCCCTGACGGCAGCCCGTGGCGCACGAGTGGTCGCGGTCAGCTCGGTCGGCCACGTCAACGGCGATGTGCTCTTCGACGACATCAACTTCGAGCGCCACCCCTACGACCCGTGGGCGGCCTACAGCCAGTCCAAGACCGCCAATGTCCTGTTCGCCGTCGAGGCGAGCCGCCGCTGGGCATCCGATCTGATCGCCGTCAACGCCCTCAACCCCGGCCGGATCACGAGCACCCGGCTCGGCCGCCACATCGGGGACATCTCCCACAGCCCCGCCTCGTTCGACCCCACCAGCACCGATGTGTCCTGGAAGAACATCGAGCAGGGGGCCGCGACCTCCGTACTGCTCGCCGCCTCCCCGCTGGCCGAGGGCGTGACCGGCCGGTACTTCGAGGACTGCGCCGAGGCCGGACCCCATCAGCCCGGTGTCCGGCGCGGAGTGGCCGCCCACGCACTGGACACTCAGCAAGCGGACCGCCTGTGGCAGATCTCCCTCGACATGCTCGCGGCCACCGTCTGACCACGCCATCCCGCACGCGGTCCGACGGGAGGAGAACTACCGCTTGTACGGATCCCCGTCAGGGAGCCATGCGTCCGGCGCGTGGATGCCGAAGTCGCCGACGCCTTCCGTCAGGGCGTCCACGGTGCTCAGTACGGCCGGGCGGCGTTCTTCCCGGCGCCAGACGAGGGACCAGGTCCAATAGACCTTCGGCTCGACGACGGGACGCATGACCAGGTCGGGCGGCAGTGAAGTGGTCTGGCCCTTGGGCGAGTTGAGGACGGGTCGCCCGCGGTGGCGCACGTGGTCGAAGAACACGGGGCCGGTGATGCCACCGTCCGCGATGCGCACCGCGGTGGCGCCGGTGTCGGCGGCCAGCCGCTCCGCGTAGTCGTTCCAGGACACCCATGTGGTGGCGTCGTCGTCCAGCAGCACGACGGTGTCCCGGGCGCGGACCTCGCCGGTGTCCTGCCCGGCCGAGACGGCGTAGAGCCGGTCCGCGCCGATCAGCCGGGCGCTGAGTCCGCGCTTCTCCAGATCGTCCGTACGAATCCAGCACACCGCGAGGTCGAGACCGCCGTCCGCGACGCGGGCGGCCTGGGCGTGGGAGGGCGCGACCCATGCGTCGATGTGCAGGCGCGCCACGGACGAGGCACGGGCGGTCAGGTCCGAGGGCAGCCAATTCACGTATCCGAGCCGGACCGGTTCCGAGCCCGCGATCCTCGCGGCACGGCTGCGGAGATCGTCGGCGCGGTCGAGCAGGTCCCGGGTGTGCGGGAGCAGGGCCGCTCCGGCCGGAGTGAGGGCCACCGAACGGCGGTCGCGGTCGAAGAGCCGGACGCCGAGGTCCCGTTCCAGCGCCTTGATCTGCTGGGACAGGGAGGGACCGGCGATAAGGAGCCGCTCCGCGGCCCGGCCGAAGTTCAGCTCCTCGGCCACAGCGACGAAATACCGCAACTGGCGCAGCTCCACGATCGCCATGCTACCCGCCATGGGAGACGACACCCATGAGCCGGTCAGCGGCCGTCACCTCAGGCGCCGACCGGTGCCTGAGGTGTGCGAGCTCCCAGCAATGCCAGGCAGTTCGGCCACACCGCGCTGAGCCGGGAAGCGTTGTTGTAGAGCTTGGCGAACAGGACCTGGCCCTCGAGCTGCGCGACCACGGACCGAGCGGCTTCGCGGGTGTCGGCGACGGTGACCTCGTCACGCTCGGCGGCATCGGCGATGACCGAGTCGACCATCTCGACCTGGGTCTCGAAGATCTCCTGCAGCCGCTCGCGGACGGCTTCGGTCTGGTTGCTCATCTCCAGGGTGAGGTTCCCGAACATGCAGCCCGAAACGGTCCCGCAGCTCCGCTGGCCGGCCCGCTGGGCGGCCTCCGTCTCCTCGAACAGCTGCCGTAGCCGTTGCAGCGGCCGCGCGTCGCTGTTCAGGATGCGAGTCCAGTCGTGGCGCTGGGCGGTCCAGTGCTCGTCGATCACGGCCAGCGCGAGGGCCTCCTTGGACTCGAAGAAGTAGTAGAAACTGCCCTTGGGCACCCCGGCCGCCTTACAGATCTCGGCCACCCCCAGAGCCGAGTAGCCGCGCAGCTCGATGAGCGCCCGCGCAGCGCTGAGGATCTTCTCCCTGGCATCACTCGTCCGTCCCATGTTGCCAGTATACGACCGATCGACTACCTTTTTACTAGACCGGTCATCTATCACACCGGTCCACTATCACAGGAGCTGACGCCATGAGCACTGACGCGGTGAACGACCCGATGCACGAGGTGCTGAGACGCTGGCAGGCCGCTTTCGACAGCCACCAGGCGGACGTCATGGCCGACCTGTTCACACCCGACGCCCTCTTCCAGGGGTTCGGCCCTGAGACGCTCTCCGGCCGGGACGCGGTGCGCGGCTACTACGAGGCCGTTCCGGACTACCGCAGGGCGCATCTCGGGGAGGTCCACGGCTACCGGATCGGCGAGCACGTGGCCGGTGGCTTCGCCGACGTCACCTTCCGGGATCCGACGGGCTGGGAGGCCCCGGTGCACCTGTCGCTGGTCCTCCAGCACGAGGGCGGCAGTTGGCGGATCCGCCAGTACCACGTCTCCCGGATCGTCGCTGATCACTGAGGCCGGCGACGATCCACGCAAGGCCGGGCCGGGCGCACCGTACGGCCTCGTCCCCCACAGGGACCCGAGAGAGGAAATGCCATGGAAGAGTTCCTGGTCGAGCTCACCACCACCGTCCCCGAGGGCACCGACCCGGCCGAGGTCGACCGTCGCCGTGCGGCCGAAGCGGTACGGGCCCGGGAGCTGACCGCCGCCGGCCACCTGGCCAGGCTGTGGCGTCCGGTGGGTGAACTGCGCAGCATCGGTCTGTGGCGGGCCGCCGACGAGGCCGAGTTGCACGAGAAGGTGCTCGGTACGCTGCCCCTGTGGCCCTGGATGACCGCGGTGGTCACCGCCGTTCGGCCGCACCCCAATGACCCGGGTGGGGCCGGCGTCACCGGCTGACTCAGTGGCCGGCGTTCTGGCCGCCGTCCACGTGCATGATCTCGCCGGTGACGAACGGGGCGTTCTCGAGGTAGACGATCGCGTTGACCACATCCTCGATCTCCCCCATCCGGCCGAGCGGGTGCATCGCGGCGAGGGCCTCGTGTGTCTCGGGCGGATGCATGGGAGTGCGGATGATGCCCAGTGAGCATCGCGGCGACGGCGCCGCGGGAGGTTTCGAAGAAGCCACGCAGGTTGACCCCGGTCACGAGGTCGTAGTCCTCGTCGGTGAAGTCGGTGAACGGCTTGGAGACGAAGACCCCGGCGTTGTTGACGAGCGTGTCGATCCGTCCGAACCGGGCCAGGGTCGCGTCGACGATATGGGCGCCGACGCCCGGCTCGGCCACGTCACCGCTGACGGTCAGCACGCTGGGATCGCTCGACTCGTCCAGGGAGCGGGCGGTCGCGGTAACCGCGTAGCCGAGCTCGCGGTAGGCGGACACCAGGGCGGCGCCGATTCCCCGGGAAGCCCCGGTGACGATGGCGACCTTCTGCACGGTGTTCATTCGACCACCGCTCTCTCCGGTTCAGGCGGTAGTTGCGATCCGGGCCGTGGCGCCGGGCAGGTGCTCCGTGGAAGTGCGCCCACTCCGCCGAGGGGCCGCTCGATGGATTCAGGTCCCAGGCGGGGTCGCTGCCGTTGTCTCCATCATGCGCCCGACAGCGGCGCGCCCG
>NZ_JBHYVB010000007.1:111830-115100 GCF_042750115.1 Streptomyces sp. NPDC059455 | reverse complement strand
GTCGGGGCCTTCCCCTTGCTGTGTTGCATGTGGGCGTGCTGCCCGTGGGATCAGCGGTTGCTGATCCGGTAGGCGGTGCTGACCGCGGCGACCGGCGCGAGCGCCATGAAGATGTAGGTCAGCGCGTCGGAGTCTTCCTTCCACGACTTCCACAGGTCGCTGAAGTGGTCGAAGAAGATCTCGTTCGAGGAGAGCACCTGGCTGCTGGCGCCGCCGCCGATCTTGTCGGCGTAGTTGCTCATCACATCGTGCAGGATCATGGCGTAGCCGTAGAGCTCGCCGAGGAACACCGCGGCCAGGGCCAGCACCGCGCCGACCACCCACAGCCCCGTGTTGCGGCCGCCCAGCTTGGCGACCGCCAGACCGATGAGCGCGCCGACGACCACACCGGCGTACGCGAACTGCGTGACCTCCGGCGGGGTCTTGTCCGTGTTCGCCATCGCGCTCAGCAGGAACGCGTAGAGGAACGCGCCGACGACCGTGGCCACGAGGGCGGCGCCCACCGCCAGCAGCGGGTTGCCCGGACGCCCGGCCGGCGGCGCGGGCGGCGGGAAGCCGCCGCCGTACTGCGGCTGAGGCTGCTGGGGCTGCTGCGGCTGGCCCTGCGGGTAGCCGTAGCCGGGCTGCTGCGTGGAGCCGTACCCACCGGCCTGCTGGGGCGGGGCGGGCTGCTGCGGATAGCCGCCCGGCTGCTGCGGATACCCGCCTGGCTGCTGTGGTTGCTGCCAGTTCTGGCTCATGGAATTCCCCCGGGGATGAAGGTGTTGAGACCGCGTTCCGGGGACAGCTCGGCTGATGAGCGGCTGCGGGCTGGGAACGCGGAAGGAAACTTTCGAGCCATAAAAGTAACAGGCATGCATGACAATCAGACAAGTCGTGTCTGACGTCCGTGACATGGCTGGGACCGGACGGAGACACGCTGGCCCGGCATATGCGGATTCGTCGCCGCTATTCGGTGACCCGCTTCGCGACGAGGTAACTTTCCGCCCCCGCCACGGCGTAGAAGGTGATGTCGTTGCGCCCCAGGATGTGATCGCGCCAGTAGTCCGCCACCAGCCCGAAGTGCTTGATCAGGGTGTCCGCGGTGGGCCAGGAACTCTCGTCCCCCATCAGCACCGCGGCGCCGATCAGTTGCGCCAGCGAAACACTGACCACGGCCAGCGGTATGCCGACGAGCGCCAGCAGCGGCGCCCGGCCGCCCAGCTTGCCCAGCGCGGCGCCGGTCAACAGCCCGATGCACAGCGCCCAGTAGCCGACCTCCTGGCCACGGTGGCCGATTTTGCCCTGGATGAAGCCGAAAACCAGGGCTCCGAGCAGGGCCGCCGCGATGCCCGCCGCGAGGCCACGGGCCGGTCGTGGGGCCTGAGCTGCGGAGGAAGCGGACACGATCATGACCGCAAGGTAGCAGTGGCATGGCCGCACGGTGGTGCGAATGACATCAGTGCCGGGACAGAATCCGGCATAAGCAATAATGTCAACTTATGGCGCAGAACAAGTCGTTCAATGGGCGGGACATGGGTATCGACCTCGGCACCGCCAACACACTGGTGTACGTACGGGGCAGGGGCATCGTGCTCAATGAGCCGTCGGTTGTGGCCGTGAACACAGTCGACGGCAGTGTGCTGTCGGTGGGTTCGGCGGCCAAGGAGACCATGGGGCGGACACCGACGAACATCGTCGCCGTGCGGCCGCTGCGCGATGGCGTGATCGCCGATTTCGAGATCGCCGAGCGCATGCTGCGGTACTTCATCAAGAAGGTCATGGGCAGCCGCCGGCTGGCCCGTCCCCGTGTGGTGGTCTGCGTGCCCTCCGGGATCACCGGCGTCGAGCGGCGCGCGGTGATGGAGGCCGCCACCCAGGCCGGGGCGCGTCAGGTGCATCTGGTCGAGGAGCCCATCGCGGCGGCGATCGGCGCGGGGCTGCCGGTGAGCGAGCCGACCGGCTGCATGGTCGTCGACATCGGCGGCGGTACGACGGAGGTCGCCGTGGTCTCGCTCGGCGGCATCGTCACCGCGCGGTCGGTGCGGACCGCGGGCGATGCGATGGATGTCGCGATCACTTCCTATGTGAAGAAGCAGTACGCGCTGGCGATCGGTGAGCGGTCCGCCGAGGAGATCAAGGTCTCCATCGGCTCCGCCTCGCCCACCGGCCCGCTGTCCGTACCGCGGGTCTCGGAGTCCGTCCGGCGGCCCGAGCGGAATGTCGAGGTGTTCATCCCGGGCCAGAGCGAGGACAACGAGGACACCCAGGCGCTGCTGCCGCCGGACCGCTGCACCATCCGCGGCCGGGACCAGGCGACCGGGCTGCCGAGGGTGCTCGAACTGACCTCGGACGAGGTGCGGCACGCCCTCGCCGAGCCGGTGGACAGCATCGTCGCGGCCGTACGGGCCACGCTCGACGAGACCCCGCCGGAGCTGGCGGGCGACATCATGGACCGCGGCATCGTGCTGACCGGCGGCGGGGCCCTGCTGCGCGGCCTGGACGTACGGCTGGGGCGCGAGCTGAACATCCCGGTGCTGGTGGCCGACGACCCGCTGGACTGCGTGGCCATCGGCACCGGCCGCTGCGTGGAGGACTTCGCCTCCCTGCGCACCGCGATGGACGCCCGGCCTCGCCGGCCGGACGCCGTGCGGGTGTGACGCCTGAGCGTTCCGCTGGGATGCCCTGATCTGCCGTCGATCGTCTTGCGGCGCCGTCGTGGCTGGTCGCGCCCACGAGACGCCTCGGGGTGGCCCGGCGGTGCTCCCCGGGGCGGCGGCCCTGAGCGTGCGGCATCGTCCCCGGCGTGGTGGGCTGGTGACACCGCGTCGGTCCCGTGCGGCGCGGGCGGACGACAGGCGCGGGCGTCGAGGTGGTGGTCGTGGGGCGCGGCAGGATGTACCGGCGGGCGGTCGTCACGACCGTCACCACGATCCTGGTCGCGATCACCTCCGTGCTGTCGACGCCCGCCGGGGCGGCGGCGATGGTCCTGGCGGACGGCGGCGGGGGTCATGGCGCGGCCATGGCGGCGGCGCAGGGCCGCGTGCCATACGGCGACGCTACTGCTCAGGGCCGCGGGGCTCGCGGCGGTACCACGGCGGAAGGCCGGGAGGCTCGCGGCGGCACGCCGGAGGGCCGTGGGTCTTACGGTGGTGCCGTTCCGGCGGACGGCCGTGGGGCTCATGGCGCCATGACGGCGCAGGGCCGTGCGGCTCACAGGGCCGCCCCGGCGAACGGTCGTAGGGCTCATGGGGCCACGCCGCAGGGCCGCGGGGCTCTGGGCGTCACGAC
>NZ_JBHYVB010000007.1:104856-111733 GCF_042750115.1 Streptomyces sp. NPDC059455 | reverse complement strand
GGTCGTAGGGCTCATGGGGCCACGCCGCAGGGCCGCGGGGCTCTGGGCGTCACGACGGCGCAGGGCCGTGGCGCTCACCGCCCCGCCTCGGCGGACGGCCGGGAGGCTCGCGGCGGCACGCCGCAGGGCCGTGGGCCTGGCGGCGACCGCACGGACCACGCCCGCTCCCGCCGGTATCCCGTGTCCGTCGAGTTGGCGTCCCTCACCCCTGCCGTGATTCGTCAGGGTGGCGAGTTGAGGATCAGTGGGCGGGTGACCAATACCTCCGGGCGGCGGGTCGGGGTCGCGCGGATCGGGGTGCGGATCGGGGCCTCGGGGGCGATCGACACCCGGGGCGGGCTCGCCACCGTGGCCCGTCGTACGCCCCTGACCCGGGCCGACGGCCCCGAGGTGGCCGACCGCACGGCCCGTCTCGCCCCGCTGCCGACCGGCGCCGAGCGCGGCTTCCGGCTCACCGTGCCCGTCCCCGACCTGGAGCTGGAGGGCGCCGGGGCGTACGCGCTCACCGTGCATGTCGTCCGCGCGGACGGCGCCGGTGCCGGGACGGTGCTCGGGCTGACCCGCACCCATCTGTCCGCGTATCCCGACGCCACCCGGCTGGTGCCGCTGCGCACCACCGTGCTGTGGCCGGTGCTGGACACCCCGCGGATGGAGGCGTTGAGCCTGCGGACCCAGGACAGCGTGTTGCCGGTCTTCCGCGACGATCAGCTGACCGCCGCCTTCGGGCCGGGCGGGCGGCTGCGGCGGCTGGTGGAGATGGGCAGGGGGCAGCCGGTCACCTGGGTGCTCGATCCGGATCTGATCGTTCAGGCGCGGGCCATGGTCGCCGGGTACCGGGTGGCCCGTACGCCCGGTGACACCGATCCGCAGCAGGCCACCGAGGGGAAGGGCGGCGAGGCGGCGGCGGGCTGGCTGGCCGCGCTCCGGGCGGCGGTCCGGGGCCGGGAGGTGATCGCGCTGCCGTACGCGGACCCGGATCTGGCCTCGCTCGCGCGCGGCGGCGGCGCCCCGCTCGCCGGGCTGCTGCGCCGGGCCTCGCGCACCGGCCGGAGCGTGGTGGACCGGGCGCTGGGCGTCCACGCCCGCGCCGGTGTGGGCTGGCCCGCGGGCGGCGAGCTGGACGACGGGATCGCCCGGTACGCCAAGGGGCTCGGCCTGGACACGGTGCTCGCCTCCGGCGCCGGGGTGGCCTCCGCCGGTGAGCTGGTCTCGGAAGGGGCCACCGACGACGGCGCCGTCTCGCTCGAGGGCGGCACGACCGCGCTGCGCTACGACGCGGCAATCGCGTCCCAGCTCTTCTCGAGCCACCCGGCCGCGGGCGCCTCCGGTGCGCCCGCCCGGCTGCTGCTGCGCCAGCGGCTGCTCGCCGAGACCCTTACGGCCGCGCGGGAGCTGCCGTACGCCCGCCGCGAGCTGGTCATGGTGCCGCCGCGCCGGATGCCGCTCGCGGTCGCCCGGGTGCTGCTCACGGTGGTGGCCGAGGGCCGTAAGGCGGGCTGGCTGGAGCCGGCCGGGTTCGCGGCCGCGCTGCGCAAGCCCACGGCGGGGCGGCTGCGGGGCTTCGACGGCTATCCGCTCGCACGCCACGCCGCCGAGCTGCCGCCCGCCCGGCTCGCGGCGGTGGTCCGGGACCGGCTGCGGATGCGCGCCCTGGCCAAGGTGCTGTCGGACGCGCGGGCCACCGCCGCGTCCGTACGGGCCGCGCTGGCCCGCTCCGTGGCGACCGCCTGGCGCGCCGACCCGGCGGGCGCGGCCTCGTACCAGCGGGGGGTGTCCCGCTATCTGACGGCCTCGATCGCGTCGGTGCGGCTGGTGCCG
This sequence comes from Streptomyces sp. NPDC059455, assembly GCF_042750115.1. NCBI lineage: Bacteria > Bacillati > Actinomycetota > Actinomycetes > Kitasatosporales > Streptomycetaceae > Streptomyces > Streptomyces sp. NPDC059455. Next base: position 109,915 of record NZ_JBHYVB010000007.1, on the reverse strand, counting down.
AAGTCCACGGTGGTGGTGACCGGGGGCTCGGCGACCATCCCGGTCACCGTCGACAACGGCCTCCAGCAGGACCTCACCGGGGTGGAGCTGCGGGTCCTCTCCAGCCGACCGGAGCGGCTGACCGCCCGGGACCGCGCGATGCCGGTCCAGGCGTCGCGGGCGGTGAGCCGTACGGTGCGGATCCGGGTGGAGGCGTACGCGAACGGCCCGGTGCGGCTGACCGCCCAGCTCTACACCACCACCGACGGTCGGCCCTGGGGCGCGCCGATGATGTTCACGGCGGATGTGCGGTCGGTGCCGTCGGGAGCGGTGATCTTCGTGCTGGGCGGAACGGCGCTGATCGTGCTGGCGGTCGCGTTCCGGCTGCGGCGTACGCGGAGCCAGTGACGGCGGGGCCCGAAACGGGGCCGGTGACGACGGGGCCCGAAACGGACCCGGTGACGACGGGGCCCGAAACGGGGCCCGCGCGCCTCACAGCCGGTGCGCCGTCCCCGCCGGTCCCGCCCCCCGGGTGTCCAGCAGCAGCTGGGCCTTCACCGACAGCCCCTGCAGGTCGTAGGTGCGGTGCGGCTGCAGCAGGACGGTCAGGTCGGCGTCGGCCGCCGCCTCGTACACCGAGTCGGCGCGCTCCACCTGGCGTCCCAGCACCCGCCAGCGTGTGACGTACGGATCGTGGTAGCTCAGCCGGGCGCCCAGCTCGATCAGCCGGGAGGCGATCTCCCGCGCGGGCGAGCCCTCGGCGTCGGCGACGTCGGCCTTGTAGCCGACGCCCAGCAGCAGTACGTGCGCACCGCGCGCCGACTTCCCGTACTCGTTCAGCAGGGCCGTGCAGCGGCGCGTGACATAGCCCGGCATCCGCCCGTTGACCTGCTGCGCGAGCTCCACCATGCGCAGCGGGATGCCGAGGCCGCGCTGCGGGTCGGCCATGTGCCCGTGGTCGACCGGCACGCCGTGGCCGCCGACGCCGGGGCCGGGGCGGAAGGACTGGAAGCCGAACGGCTTGGTCTCGGCGCAGCGGACCACGTCCCACACATCGACGCCGAGGTCATGGCAGTACACCGCCATCTCGTTGACCAGGGCGATGTTGACGTGCCGGTAATTGGTCTCCAGGACCTTGACCGTCTCGGCCTCGCGCGTGCCGCGGGCCCGGACGACCTTCTCGGTGAAGCGCCCGTAGAAGGCGGCGGCCGCCTCGGTGCAGGCGGGGGTGAGGCCGCCGATGACCTTGGGGGTGTTGGCGGGGCCGTGGGCGCGGTTGCCCGGGTCGTGGCGGCAGGGGGAGTAGGCGAGGTGGAAGTCGCGCCCGGCCCGCAGTCCGGATCCCTCCTCGAGAAGTGGACGGAGGAATTCCTCGGTGGTGCCGGGGTACACGGTCGATTCCAGCAGAACGGTGGTGTGCGGGCGCAGCCTCGCCGCGAGCGTACGGGCCGCCTCGCCGACCGCCGACAGATCCAGTCTGCGGTCGTCCCCGCGCGGGGTCGGGGCGCAGATCACAGCGGTGCGGACGCGGCCGAGCTCGGCGGGGTCGGCGGTGATCCGGAAGCCCTGGGAGGCCATCCGGCGCAGCTCGGCGGCGGAGAGCAGGCCCTCGCCCGAGCCGGCGGGCAGCCGTCCGGCCCGGAGGTCGTGGGCCGCGCGCGGATCGGGGTCGTAGCCGACGGTGCGGATGCCGGCGGCTGTGGCCGCCCGGGCGAGAGGAATACCGAGATGACCGAGTCCGATGACGGCGAGATCTGCGGGCATGACGTCGTGTCGTCCTTCCCGGGACGATGTCGGATGGCGCAAAGGCAGACTAAGCGGAAATATGACTCGTATTCAGTATTGGTGAGGGGTGTTGACACGGTGTCGCGTCGATGGCCGGAGCAGCGGCATGGCATGGAGGGGAGAAAGCCAGGAAAATCGGCAGGGCGGCGTGGCGTCGATCACAACGGGAGGCAGCGGTGAAAACACCGGCACTGGGACCGGCCGAGCGCGGCGAGGCGCTGGCCCGGATGGCGGACCGTGAGCTCGATGTGCTGGTCGTGGGCGGCGGAGTGGTCGGCGCGGGCACCGCGCTGGACGCCGCGACACGGGGCCTGGAGACCGGTCTGGTCGAGTCGCGGGACTGGGCCTCCGGCACCTCCAGCCGGTCCAGCAAGCTGATCCACGGCGGACTGCGCTATCTGGAGTTGCTGGACTTCGCACTGGTGCGCGAGGCGCTGAAGGAGCGCGGGCTGCTGCTGGAGCGGATCGCACCGCACCTGGTCAAGCCCGTGCCGTTCCTGTATCCGCTGAAGCACCGGGGCTGGGAGCGGTTCTACGCGGGCTCGGGCGTCGCCCTCTACGACGCCATGTCGATCTCCTCCGGGCACGGCCGCGGACTGCCCGCCCACCGCCATCTGAGCCGCGGGCGTGCGCTGCGCGTCGCCCCCTGCCTCAAGAAGGACGCGCTGGTCGGGGCGTTGCAGTACTACGACGCCCAGATGGACGACGCCCGCTATGTCGCCACGCTCGTGCGCACGGCGGCGGAGTACGGCGCCCATGTGGCCAACCGCGCGCGGGTGGTCGGCTTCCTCCGGGAGGGCGAGCGCGTGGTCGGCGCCCGGGTGCACGACCTGGAGCAGGGCGGCGAGTTCGAGGTCCGCGCCCGGCAGGTGGTCAACGCCACCGGGGTGTGGACCGACGAGACCCAGGCGCTGATCGGGGAGCGCGGCCAGTTCCACGTCCGGGCCTCCAAGGGCATCCACCTGGTGGTCCCCAAGGACCGCATCCACTCCACGACCGGGCTGATCCTGCGCACCGAGAAGAGCGTGCTGTTCGTGATCCCCTGGGGCAGGCACTGGATCATCGGCACCACGGACACCGACTGGGACCTGGACAAGGCCCATCCGGCCGCCTCCAGCGCCGATATCGACTATCTGCTGGAGCATGTCAACGAGGTCCTCGCGGTGCCGCTGACCCGCGACGACGTGGAGGGCGTCTACGCCGGGCTGCGCCCGCTGCTGGCCGGGGAGTCGGACGCCACCAGCAAGCTCTCCCGCGAGCACACCGTCGCCCATCCGGTGCCGGGCCTGGTGGTGGTCGCGGGCGGCAAGTACACCACGTACCGGGTGATGGCCAAGGACGCCGTGGACGAGGCGGTGCACGGCCTCGACCGCCGGGTCGGGCCCTGTGTCACCGAGGAGATCCCGCTGGTCGGCGCCGTCGGCTACAAGGCGCTGTGGAACGCCCGGGAGCGGATCGGCCGGCAGCACGGGCTGCACGCGGCGCGGATCGAGCATCTGCTCAACCGCTACGGCTCGGCGGCCCAGGAGGTGCTGGACCTGATCGCGGGCGACGCCTCGCTGGGGAAGCCGCTGGCCGGGGCGGAGGACTATCTCCGGGCCGAGGTCGTCTACGCCGCCTCGCACGAGGCGGCCCGCCATCTGGACGACGTCCTCACCCGCCGCACCCGCATCTCGATCGAGACCTTCGACCGCGGTACGCGCTGCGCCCGCGAGGTGGCCGAGCTGATGGGGCCGGTGCTTGGCTGGACCGAGGACCAGCTCGACCGGGAGGTCCAGCACTACGAGAAGCGGGTGGAGGCGGAGCGCGAGTCGCAGCGTCAGCCGGACGATCTGACGGCGGACGCGGCCCGGCTCGGCGCGGCGGACATCATCCCGCTGTAGGAGGAGGTCGCGTGTCTTTCCGGCGAGGACAGAACTCGGTCTCGAGCAGGGACGTTTCGGCGGTCAGACCGGAGGCGGCGGTGCTGTTGAGCCGGTAGGCGAGGCTGTGGCGGCCGTCGGGGGCGGTCACGGCCAGCGCGTACGAGCCGTTGATCTCGCCGTTGTGGCCCCACAGCGTCACCCCACAGGCCAGCCGCACCGGGAACAGCCCCATGCCGTACCGGCCGTCGGAGGCGGAGGTGTTCCGCATCTGCCGCAGCTCGGCCAGGGGCACGACCTTGCCGCGCAGCAGACCGGGGAGGAGGCGGGTCAGATCGCCGAGCGTGGAGATCAGCTCCCCCGCGGCCCCGGCCGAGGAGGGGTTGAGGTCGGTGACATCGCGTCGGGCGCCGCCGTCCCCGGCCCCGCCGTCCCGCGTGTACGCGCGGCCGTGCGGGTCCGGGAGGGCGGTGCGGGCGCCGGGGAAGGAGGTGCCGTGCAGCCGAAGGGGGGCGAGTACGTCGCGCCGGGCCTCGGTCGCGTAGGAGCGGCCGGTGACCCGCTGGACGACCATGCCCAGCAGCACGTAGTTGGTGTTGGAGTAGCGCCAGGTGGCGCCGGGGGCGAAGTAAGGGCGGTGCGCGACGGCGGTCCGCACCAGGGAGGCGGGGGTGCGGGTGCGGTCGGCCGCGGCGGACAGCTGACGCGCCAGGACCGGGTCGGCGGTATAGTCGAACAGCCCGCTGGTCTGGTTCAGAAGCTGACGGATCGTGATGGTCCGGCCGTCGTTGCCCTGGCCGCGCACCAGCCCCGGGAGGTGCTCCTCCACCGTGTCGCCGAGGCCGAGCCGCCCCTGGGCGGCAAGGCGCAGCGTCAGCGCCGCGATGACGGTCTTGGTGAGGCTGCCCGCCCGGAAGTGGTCGCTCCGGTGGATCCGGCGTCCGGTGCGGACGTCCGCGACCCCCGAGGCGAGATACCGCGTGCCGCCGCCCTCCCGGCGGATGAGCACCGCGGCCCCCGGTGCGTCGCCCTGTGCCGCCAACCGCCGTACGGCGGCGCGCAGGGCGCCGTCACGACCGCCCTCGGCGCCCGGGCTCGCGCTCGCCCGCGGGTCCGCGTCCCGGCCCGGTTCCGTGGCCGCCGCGCCGCAGCCGGACAGGATGAGTGCGAGGGCGGTCGCGAGCGCCACGGCGGTCGGCATACGGCTCCGCCTGTGCCATCGTATGGCGGAGATGGGCATGACACGGACCTCCGTTCCCTGCGTACTTCCAGATGGTCGCAGGTACCGCGGTGGCCGCCACGCCGCGCCCCGGACCCGGGGCGGTTCCGGGTCCGCGGATGAGAGACAATGGACGCTCTCCCAGGGTGGGTTCAGGGTGGGTAGATTTTCAGAGGGGTAGCATTTCGGAGGCTGATAAGACGCAGGGTTAGAC
>NZ_JBHYVB010000007.1:91194-104846 GCF_042750115.1 Streptomyces sp. NPDC059455 | reverse complement strand
CACCCCCCGTGTCTCGCGTGTGTGTCAGAGTGAGTGTTTTTGTGTCGGGGGCGGTCGCTCTTGGGCCTCACACACCCCCCCGCGCCCCCGCGCCCGGGGGGGGTGTCGGGCCCGGGGTTTCTGCCAATGTGCCGGTACCCCCGGGGGGGTAATGGGGGGGGTAGATTTGCAGAGGGGTCGCATGTCGGAGGCTGAGAAGACGCAGGGTTCGACTGGGCGCCTCCTCGCCGGGCGGTACCGGCTCGGGGAGATTCTCGGTCAGGGCGGCATGGGCACGGTCTGGCGTGCGAGTGACCAGACCCTCGGCCGCACGGTCGCGGTCAAGGAGCTGCGCTTCCCGTCCAGCGTGGAGGAGGACGAGAAGAGACGGCTCATCACCCGTACGCTGCGCGAGGCGAAGGCGATCGCCCGGATCCGCAGCAACGGCGCCGTCACCGTCTACGACGTGGTCGACGAGGACGACCGCCCGTGGATCGTCATGGAGCTCATCGAGGGCCGCTCCCTCGCCGACGTCGTCCGCGACGACGGCCCGCTGACCCCCAAGCGCGCCGCCGAGGTGGGGCTCGCCGTCCTCGATGTGCTGCGCGCCGCCCACCAGGCGGGCATCCTGCACCGCGATGTGAAGCCCTCCAACGTGCTGATCTCGGACGACGGCCGGGTCGTCCTCACCGACTTCGGCATCGCCCAGGTCGAGGGCGACCCGTCGGTGACCTCGACCGGCATGCTCGTCGGCGCGCCCTCCTACATCTCCCCGGAGCGGGCCCGCGGCCACAAGCCGGGCCCACCGGCCGACCTGTGGTCGCTGGGCGGGCTGCTGTACGCGGCGGTGGAGGGCGTGCCGCCGTACGACAAGAGCACGGCCATAGCGACCCTGACGGCCGTGATGACCGAGCCGGTGGAGCCGCCGAAGAACGCGGGCCCGCTGGAGGAGGTCATCTACGGCCTGCTGATGAAGGACCCGGACCGGCGGCTCGACGACGCCGGGGCGCGGGCGCTGCTGGAGCACGTGGTGAACGGGCCCGAGGTGACCAAGGCCCCCGCCGACGCGACCCGCACGATGAGCCTGCCGCCCGCCCCGTCGAAGGAGGACGAGGCCGCCGCCGAGGCCAAGGAGACGGGCATCGCGGAGCGCAGGCGCGGCGCGCTGAAGTCGGTGCGCAACGCGGCCGCCGCCGCGGCCACGAAGAAGACGGCCGCGAAGAAGACGGCCGCGAAGAAGACGGCCGCGAAGAAGACGGCCGCGAAGAAGACGGGGGACGAGAGCAAGGCGGAGCCGGAGCCGGAGTCGGCGTCGGGCGCGAAGTCCGGGGCCGCGGGCACCGGGTCGGCGGGCTCCGCGTCGGACGCCGCGACGCCCGAGGCCGCGCCCACCCCGCGGCCTTCCCTGCCGCCGCGCGCCTCGATCACCGATGTGGTCCCCAAGCGCACGCTGATCATCATCGCGGTGGTCGTGGTGCTCGCCATCGTGGCCACCGTGCTCGCCGTCGTCCTGAACGGCGGCGGGGACGGCGGCGACAAGGCCAAGGGTTCCTCCGGCGGTGACAAGTCCGCCTCCGCCGGGGCCTCGGGCGGCTCCAAGAAGGACCAGGGCAAGGACACCGACAAGACCGGCCAGTCGGCGGGCGAGTCGCCGAAGGCGGGGGACTCCGGGGGCAAGCAGAGCGGTCAGCCGGATGCCTCCAAGGGTTCGGACGACAACTCGGGCAAGGGCGGCGGAAGCGGCGACAACAGCGGTAAGGGCAAGGGCGACGGCGGTAAGGGCGGCCTGCCCGACGGCTACAAGACCGTCAAGAGCTCCGACTTCCCGTTCAGCATGGCCATGCCGGAGGGCTGGTCGGTCCACCCCGGGAGCTATTCCGGAAGCCGTAAGTATTACGGCGGGTCCAGCATTCCGCGTATTCAGATCGACTTCACCAACGCGCCGAAGTCTGACGCGGAGGCGGACTGGCGCAAGGGCGAGGAGAACGCCCGCCGCACCATGTCCGGCTACAAGGGCCTCGGCATCAAGTCGGTGGACTGGCACGGCTATCCGACCGTCGCGGACTGGGAGTTCGAGCGGGACCAGGACGGCAAGCGGGTCCGGGTGCTCAACCGCGGCTTCAAGGCGGACGGCAGCCATGGCTTCGCCATACTGATCACCTGCGAGGCGAGCAAGTGGGACGACAAGGAGTGCGCCACCCTGCGGCAGACCGCCTTCGACACGTTCAAGATTACGGACTGAACACTCCTGTCGGCGAAGCGTCGTTCGGGCACGTATCGTGAGAGGCCCTAGACTGTGCGCAGCCGCAGGAACCCGCCAAAACGACCATATTTGAAGGGTTTCAGGCTGCGCTGACCGCTGATGAGGGCGGCGTTGGTCGCGCGCTTGGGGAGGCGTCGTGGAGGAGTACGCGGGCCGGGTGCTGGCCGACCGCTATCGCCTGCCCCTGCCGCCCGCCGACGAGTACGAACTCGTCGAGACCCGCGCCTTCGACACCTACAGCGGGCAGGAAGTCCATCTGCGGCAGATACCGCTGCCGGAGGTCGTCGACGCCGAAGTCGTGGGCGACGACGCGCGGTGGGGCGGTGGGCCGTCGGGGCGGAACGGCACGTTCGCCGGTGCCGGGCGTACGGCCCGGGGCGGCGGTGACCCGGCCGTCCGGCGCGCCATCGCCGCGGCGACATCCGCCGCGCAGATCCCCGACCATCCCCGGCTCGGCCAGGTCTTCCACGTCTTCGCGGAGGCCGGAAGCCTGTGGATCGTCAGCGAACTGGTCTCCGGCCGGCCGCTGGCCGCGCTGCTCGCGGAGGGCACGCTGTCCCCGCACCGCGCCGCCGAGATCGCCAACGACATCCTTACGGCGCTGCGCGCCCTGCACGCCCACGGCTGGGTCCACCGCAACATCACCGCCCGTACGGTGCTGTTGTGCGACGACGGGCGCGCGATGCTCACGGGGCTGGCGGCGGGTGCCGCGGAGGAGGCGCTGTGCGGCTACGACCCCGTTCCGGCGCCCGTGTCCTCGCCTTCCCCGGACGCCGTGTCCGCCGCTGAGGACGGACCGTCGGCCGACGCCCCGGCCTCCCTGCCGCCGGGCCCGGCGGACTCCGGCGACCACCCGGACCCGGCCGCGCAGGGTCCGGCTGCCCAGGGCCCGGCCGAGCGAGCTCAGGGCCCGGCCGAGCGACGGGACGAAGAGCGCGCCGCCATCCCCGGAGCCCGTACGGCCGAGGGCGGCGAGGCGCGGCCGCACGGCGGCCCGCGCTACCACGACCAGGGCGCCGCGGGAGGCTTCCGGCCGCCGGGCCGCCCTTACGGTGGCCATGAACCGGCCGGCGCGGCACGGCCCGACGAACCCGCGGGCGCGACCTGGCCCGACGCCGACGGCCGGGAACACGGCGGCCAGGGCACATCGCCGGGCCTCCCCGAGCCACGGTCGCCTTACGGTGAGCACGGGGCGATCGAGGCGAGTTCGGGGCCCGGTGCGGGCGGTTCGGCGGGTCCGGGTGCGGGTGGCTCGGCGGGGCCCGGGGCAGACGGTCCGGCGGGTGCGAGCGCCGGTGGTCCGGTGAGGTCCCGCCCCGGTGGGCCGGTGTATCGGGATCAGGTGACGTTCGGTCCGGGGGCCGGTGGGCCCATGGCGCCCTACCGGGACCAGGCGGCCGCCGGTGGGCTCCCCGGGCCTCGGCGGGCGGGGCAGCCGGGACAGCCGGAGGACCGGGAGGGCGAACGGGGCGGCGTCGGCGCCGACGCGCCGAACGCGGCCGCGCGGGCGGCGCGGGCCAGCGCCATCGCCGCCTACGCGGCGGGCGCGCGAGCCGCCGCGCGGGCCAACGTCGACGCGGCCACCCGTTCCCCACACGCACCCGAGCCCGCCCCGACGCCCGCACCCGAGCCCGAGCCCGACCCGGAGCCGGTGACCGGTGGCGCCCGCTGGCCCGGCCGGCCGGAGGCCGTGGAGAACGCCCAACCGTCCGCCTCCGAAGGCCCGTCCGCCCCCGAAGGCGGCTCCTGGGGCTCCGGCGGAGCCACCGGCGGCGGCCCCGCCACCGCGCTCGCCGCCGAACGCGCCCGCCAGGCCCGTATCGTCGTGGTCGGCGCCGTCACCGAGCGATGGGCGCCGGAGCAGGCGGGCCCGGTCCATGAGAACTGGCGGCTGGCGCCCCCGGTCGGCCCCGCCGCCGATCTGTGGGCGCTCGGCGCGCTGCTGTTCCGTGCGGTGCAGGGCCATGCCCCGTACCCGGAGGAGAGCGCCGCCGAGCTGGTGCAGATGGTCTGCGGGGAGGCGCCCGCATACGCGGAGGAGTGCGGTCCGCTGCGCCCCGTCGTCGAGTCGCTGATGCGCCAGGACCCCACCGAGCGCCCGGACTTCGAGGAGCTGCGCGGCTGGCTGCGGTCCCTGATCCGGTCGGCGCCCGAGCCGGACGTCGGCATCAGCACGGTCACGGTGCCCTCGCTCGGCTCCGGTGGTGCCTCCGACCCCCGGCGGCTGCCGATCGTCCGCAGGCGGGGCTGGCTGGTGCGCAGGGGCCGGGGCCGCCGCCCGGCCGCGGCGGCCGACGCGCCGGTGGGCCACGCGCGGCACCGGCGGGACAAGCGCGAGAAGCGGGAGAAGCGGGAGAGGAGCGAGCCCCGGGAGACCCGGCAGGCTCCTCCGGCGCCCCCCACTCAGCGCAAGCCGCGCAAACTGGGGCGGATGCTGCTGCTCCTGATCCTCCTGGGGCTGGCGGCCGCGGTGCTCTACGCGATGATGTTCATGCCGCGCTCCAAGGACGACGGCGGCCAGGAGCGTACGGGCTCGGCCGGTACGCCCAGCGCGGCGCCGCACGACCCCGCGGACGGCGACAAGGGCGACGGCGACGAGGGGGAGGCCGGAAAGCCCGCCGACCCCGGCGACCCCGGCGACCCCGGCGACCAGGAGCCGCAGTCGACCGACCCGGCCGGGCTGGCGAAGGGCTTCGCGGTCCGTAAGGACCCCAAGGGCTTCAAGGTCGCCGTCCACGAGGACTGGACCCGCCGGGGCGAGAACGGCCGCGGCCAGATCCGCTACATCGGCGGCGACTTCGAGCTGGTGGTGGTGGCCGGGCGGGACAAGATGTCCGAGTTCGGCGGCGACCCGATGGCGTACCAGCAGGACCGCGAGGCCGAACTGTCCGCCTTCCGCGGCTCCTCCTGGGCCTCGTCCTCCGGGCTGCGGCGGATCGACGTCGGCCGTACGGCGATGGCGGAGGGCGCGTTCACCTGGCGCGACAGCAGCGGGCGGAATGTGTACGCGCGCAACCTCGCGATGCTGATCGACGGCCGCTACCACGTGGTCCTGGTCATCGGCCCGTCCGACGAGCGCCGGGCGGTCAACCAGTACTTCGACCAGGCCACGGCCACCTACAGCACGACCAACGGCTAGGGCCCTACGGGGTCTCCACCGCGGGGCAGGGGCTTCGCCCCTGGCCCCGGGGTCTGGGGCTTCAGCCTCAGTTGTGAGAAGGGGCGGGGAGGGGAGCAGCCCGCCGCAGGCGCCACGATCCGCCGGACACCACACCCCCTAGGCGGCTCCCCCCGCGAACCGCTCCCGCAGCTGGTACTTGAGCACCTTCCGCAGCGTCTCGTTCCGGGGCAGGGCGTCCACCACCTCGAGCCGCTCCGGCAGCTTGTGCACCGACAGTCCGGTCTCCCGCAGATACGACACGACCTGGCCGAGCGTCAGCGCCTCCGCCCCGGCCGGCTGCTCCACGACGGCGCACACCAGCTCGCCCCGGTCCGGGTCGGGCAGGCCGATCACCGCCGCATCGGCCACGTCCGGGTGCTGGTACAGCAGCTGCTCGATCTCCTTGGCCGAGATGTTCTCGCCCTTGCGGATGATGATGTCCTTGACGCGGCCGGTCAGCACCAGATGGCCGCTCTCCGTAAGGTGGCCGAGATCGCCGGTAAGGAAGAAGCCGTCCGCGTCGAACGCCTTACGGGTCTCGGCCTCGTCCAGATATCCGGCGCAGACCGCCTCGCCGCGCAGCCGCACCTGACCGTCCACCACCCGGATCTCCATCTCCTCGGGCGGCCGGCCCTCGGTGGTGGCGAGGTTCTCGTCCGTGTCGTCCGGCGCCCCCATGGTGATCATGGGGACTTCGGTCATCCCGTAGCCGTGGGTGAGGGCGCAGCCCAGCTCCCGTACGACCTCGTAGTAGAGCTCGGGCGGCTTGGGCGCGCCGCCGCCCGCGAGGAGCCGCAGGGTGGGGATGAGCCGACGCGAGGGGTCCTTGCGCTGCTCGGCCAGGAACATCGAGTAGAAGGCGGTGCTGCCGCCGGCGACCGTCACCCCGTGCCGCCGGTAGGCGGGCAGCGACTCCGGCAGTGAGAAGTGCTCGAGCAGCACGGCCGGGAAGCCGTACAGCAGCAGCATCACGGTGTAGTCGGGCCCCGCGACATGGGCGTACGGGAAGGCCATGGAACCGATGTCGTCCGGGCCGAGCCGCAGCGCGTGGGCGAGGCAGGCACCGGCGGCGATGAGGCTGCGGTCGGTGTGCAGCACGCCCTTGGGGTCGGAGGTGGTGCCCGAGGTCCAGTAGATCCAGCGGACGGCCCGTCCGTCGGTGGGCGGTGGCGGCAGCCGCGCCGCCTTGGGGTCGGCCACCGGCAGCGTGTCGTACGCCTCGAAGACCATCGGCGGCTCCGGCAGTTCGGCGGCCAGGCGGCGTGCCATCGCGGTGTGGTCGAAGCCGCGCCACCGGCCGGGTACGGCGAAGAACCGCGCCCCGGACGCGCGGAGCGCGAACCGCACCTCGCGGTCGCGGTAGTACGGGATGAGCGGGGTCTGCACGGCGCCGAGACGGGCGAGCGCCATGGTCAGCACGACCGTCTCGATCCGGGTGGGCAGCTGCCAGGCGACCCGGCTGCCGCGGCGTATCCCCAGCCGGTACAGCCCGGCGGCGGTCCGCTCGGCACGGGTGCGCAGGGCGCCGAAGGTCAGCCGCCGGTCGTGGCGGGCGGAGGCGGCGGCCTGGAGCAGGACCGAGGCGTCGGGGGTGAGGGCGGCGCGGCGCTCGAGCAGTTCCCACAGCGTCGCCGAGCCGCCGAGCTCATGCGCGATGTCGGTCATCCCGGCCTCCCGTGAGACGGTAGCTGACGACCCATCAGATAGTGCTCGAAGCGTAAGGGCGTGCGCCTTGTCGGTCCAGGGGGTGCGGACTAGCCTGCGGAAGCCCACCTTGTCTGACGAACCATCAGAAAGGGAGGTCGGCGGCTGATGGATCTCACCTGCACGGAGGACGAGGAGGACTTCCGGCACCGGCTGCGCGCCTGGCTCGCCGAGGTCCTGCCCAAGCTGCCGGACCGCCCGCACCCGGCCGACTGGCCCGGCCGCCGCGCCTATGACTGCGGCTGGCAGCGCATGCTCCACGACGCGGGCTACGCCGGGCTGCACTGGCCCGAGGACGCGGGCGGCCGGGGCGCGACGCCCACCCAGCATCTGATCTTCCTGGAGGAGACCGAGCGGGCCGGTGCGCCCTATGTGGGCGCGGGGTTCGTCGGACTGCTGCACGCGGGCCCCACCATCGCCGCCGAGGGCACCCCCGAACAGCGGGCGCGCTGGCTGCCGCCGATCCTGCGCGGGGACGAGGTCTGGTGCCAGGGGTTCTCCGAACCGGACGCCGGCTCCGACCTGGCGTCGCTGCGCACCCGGGCGGTACGGGACGGCGATGAGTACGTCATCAGCGGTAGCAAGATCTGGACCTCGCACGCCGAGATCGCCGACTGGTGCGAACTATTGGTGCGCACCGCGCCGGTAAACGCCGACACGCCGAAGCACCGCGGCATCACCTGGCTCGCGATGCCGATGGACGCGCCCGGGGTGACCGTGCGGCCGCTGCGGACCCTCGCCGGGACGGCGGAGTTCGCCGAGGTGTTCCTGGACGAGGTGCGGGTGCCGGTCGGCCACCGGGTCGGGGAGGAGAACGACGGCTGGCGGGTGACCATGGTGACCCTCTCCTTCGAGCGTGGTACGGCCTTCGTGGGCGAGGTGGTCGCCTGCAGGCGGGTGCTCGAGGCGCTGGCCAGGACGGCGCGGGCCAATGGGCGTTGGGACGACGCGGTGCTGCGGCGCCGGTTGGGGCGGCTCGCGGCGGAGTGCGCGGCGCTGTGGCGGCTCACCCAGTGGAATGTGAGCGAGGCGCAGCGCACCGGCGGGGTGCCGGGCGTCGGCGGCTCGGTCTTCAAACTGCGCTTCTCGCAGGTGCGGCAGGAGCTGTACGACGCGGCCGCCGAGGTACTGGGGCCGGACGCGCTGGACGCCGGTCAGGAGTGGGTCGCCGACCGGCTCTCCTCGCTCTCGTACACCATCGCGGCGGGGACCTCGCAGATCCAGCGGAACATCGTGGCCGAGCGGATCCTCGGCCTGCCGAAGGGACGGTGAGCGGGGCATGGACTTCCAGCTCACGGACGACCAGCGGGCGCTGCGGACCGGGATGCGCGAACTGCTGGAACGGCGCTTTCCGCGCACCCGCCTGCGGGCGGTGGTGGACGGGGACGCGGCGCGGGGTGATGGCGGCGCGGTGCGGGGTGATGGCGGCGCGGTGCGGGGCGGAGGGCTGGACCGGGCGCTGTGGCGGGAGCTGGGCGCGGCGGGCCTCTTCGCGCTGCGGGTGCCGGAGTCGGCGGGCGGAGTGGGGCTGGGGCTGCCGGAGGTGGTGCTGGCCTTCGAGGAGGCGGGCCGTGCGCTGCTGCCGGGGCCGCTGGTCGCGACGGAGTTGGCGGCGGGGCTTTCGGGATCCTTGGCGGCGGGTGCGGCCCAGGGCGAGACGGTGGTGACGGCGCTGGACGAGGGCGGTGCGCCGGTCGAGCATCTGGCCTCCGCCGATGTGGTGCTGGCGCTGGGGTCGACGGCGGTCGAGGTGATTCCGGCGGAGGAGGCGGCGCGTTCGGTGGAGCCGATGCGCTCGGTCGATCCGGCCACCCCGCTGCACCGGACGGCCCCGGGCCGAACCCGGCTGGACCAGGCGGAACAGACGGACCAGGTCGACCGGACGGACCAGGTCGACCGGACGGACCAAGTCGATGGGACGGACCAGGCGGGGCCGGGTCGTTCGGGGCTCGCCGCCCGGCTGCGCCGCGAGGCGGCGCTGCTGACCGCGGCCCAACAGCTGGGCAGCGCCTCCCGTACGGTCGAGCTCGCGGTGGACCATGCCAAGCGCCGCACCCAGTTCGGCCGGCCGATCGGCGCCTTCCAGGCCGTACAGCATCTGTGCGCCCAGATGCTGGTTCGCGCCGAATCAGCCAGAAGTGTGGTGTATGCCGCGGCGGTCACAGAAGACCCGGGTGACGTCGCGGCCGCCAAGTTGCTCGCCGATGAGGCCGCTGTCCACAATGCCCGCGATTGTCTGCAAGTCCATGGCGGGATGGGCTTCACCTGGGAGGCGGATGTCCATCTCCATCTCAAGCGGGCCTGGGTGCGGGCAGGTCAGTGGCAGTCCGCGGCGGCGGCGGAGGAGGAACTGGCGGCCGGACTCGTGTCGACCGTTGAAACATGTTTGTAGCCGGGCTCGATGGATACGCCTGAATTGTTGGGATGTCGCATTCTCTGGGGATATCCCCAGAGCTTCTGAGGTGACCGAGCGTTGATACCAGGTTGTTTCCTAGGCGTGACTCGTCACAGGGTGGAGTCGGGCCCGGGCTCGGGTACTCTCCGTGGGGTGCGAGCGCTTATGGGGTGCGAGAAGCCCGGCGTTGCCCATGGGGCGATTCCGGGCACGACGACGTGCCCCGCTCGCCCGAGGTGTGCGACGCCCCAGCCTCGATGTTCGAGTCCTCAGGACGCGTGTCGCACAGTATGCCCCACGCATACTCCTTGGCGCTGGAATATGACCGAAGCGCTTGTTGGGGTGACTGTACGTCAACCATGCTGTCGCGCACAGGGGTACCTCCCAGCGGTAGCTGGGGGAGTGTCACGGTCCGTGACCTCTTGGAGGTACAAGGCGATGTGTCTGCCGGTTCGGATGGTGTGAGCGGTGCAGGTGCTTCAGGCGCAGATGGAGGTCAGGCCCGACCCGGCGGAGGTGAGTCGGGCCCGTCGATGGGCCCGTTCGCGGCTTGTCGGATCCGGTATCGGAGCCGATGAGCCACTCGCTGAGACGTTGATTCTGCTCATTTCCGAACTCGTCACCAACGCCGTGGTGCACACCGGCTGTCCGGCCGTGCTGCGGATGCTCTTCCCCGCCCAATCGGTGGGCGGCGGCGGGAGCGGTGGCGGTGCCGGGGGCGGGGCGCCGGGGCCGTTCACGAGCCGGGGTGCCGGTGTGGGCACGGTCCGGGTCGAGGTCGCCGACGCCAGTGACCGCGCTCCGCACCAGCGTTGCGCCGATGAGGGGGACACTCACGGGCGCGGTCTGGAGCTGGTCGACGGTCTCGCCGACCGCTGGGGCTGGCAGCCGGAGGGCTCCGGGAAGCGGATCTGGTGTGAAATCGACCGCGCGAAGGGCGAGGAGCCGCTCTCCAGGAAGCGAGCGGCCTCTCATGCGCCGTCACACATGGGGCGAATCAGGCAAAGTCCAGACCAGGTGTTGACGTGACGTGTTCGGTTGATCACTCTAGGATCAGCGATTCGTCGCGAGGGGACGCCGAGGGCTGTGGTGTCTCTGTGGACCCTGTGTTCACAGGGACGTTCCTTGGCGAGTGCGGGTCGCGCCCCCGCTGCTGAAACAGGGCTCAGCGTCGGGAGCCGGGTGGCGGTGCGCGGTGCCGTGCTCGGGGCGCGCATGAGCGCACCGCCACCCGAAAAAGACCGGCCCGCCGTCCCCTCCACGGGCATCGGTGACGTCAAGGCGTCAGCGGCGTCAAGTCTTCAGAGGATCGCGACGGGTGCGACGGGCGAGCCCGCGCCGCCGACGAACGGCTCGGGCGGGGCTGACAGCAGAAAGGCGTAGTGCCCCTCTTCGGCGCAGGCTTCGGAGAGTTCCTCCAGATTCCAGTTCTGGCCCTGGAGCATGCCCATCTCGACCAGGTCGAGGGCGTGGACCGGCATCCAGAGGTCCTCGATCTCCGGTGGGAAGGCCTCGAAGGTCAGGGTGTCATTGGCGACCGCCGCCACATCACGGGCGTGGAACCATTCGGGCGTGCGCAGGGACAGGCCCGGTGACGGGAACGCGTACGCCTCCTTCTCGCCCGCCAGGTAGCGCTGGATCTGCCCGGTGCGGACGAGCGCGATATCGCCGGAGCGCACCCTCGTCCCGGCCAGCTCCTCGGCGGCGTCGAGGTCTTCGGGGGTGACCACATGCCCCTCGGGCAGCCGCTCGGCGCCCCGGGCCCGGGCCACATCGAGGAGCACCCCGCGCGAGGCGAGGGGTCCCGCCTTGTCGATGCCGCTGAAGGCGGCGCGGTCATGGGAGGTGATGGAGTCGGCGGGGCGGCCGTTGTAGATCCTGCCCGAGTGCGAGACATGGGTCAGCCCGTCCCAGTGGGTACCGGCCTGGAGCCCCATCGTCACGGCGTCGTCGCTGGTCGCCACCGTGCCCGGGCCGAATATCTCGAAGTTGACCGCGATCATCGTATGCAGCGGGTTGACCCGCCCGGGGATCATGCCGGTCTGGATGCCGTCCTGCCGCAGCGGCACGGCGAGCGGTACGCGACGGCCGGTCCGTATCGTCGCGGCGGCCTCCCGTACCACGGCATCGGTGATCAGGTTGAGCGTGCCGATCTCGTCCGCCGTCCCCCAGCGGCCCCAGTTGTTGACCCGCTTGGCGATCTCGTGGAACTCGGCTGGCAGCGGCATGGCGTCTCCTTCGGTGTTCCCGGTCGACGTTTGTGCGCGAGGGCTTGTACTCGGGCCGCGTCTGCTCAAAAATCTAACGGACCGTCAGAAACTCCGGGAGGGGATGCGACGTGGGCAACTTCTTGGACGGCAAGGTGGTCGCCGTCACCGGGGCCGGACGCGGTATCGGACGAGCGGTGGCCCTCGCCTGCGCGGCCGAGGGGGCACAGGTCGTCGTCAACGACTACGGGGTCTCGATCGAGGGCGGCGAACCGAGCAGCGAGGTCGCCGAGGCCGTGGTCAAGGAGGTCACGGCGGCGGGCGGCGAAGCGGTCGCGGTCGCCGACGACGTCTCGACCATGGCCGGTGGCCAGCGGATCGTGGACACCGCTCTGGAGCGCTACGGGCGGCTGGACGGGGTCGTCTGCGTCGCCGGGATCCTGCGCGAGCGGATGCTCTTCAATATGTCCGAGGAGGAGTGGGACCCGGTCGTCGCCACCCATCTCAAGGGCACCTTCACGGTCTTCCGGGCGGCGTCGGCGGTGATGCGCCGCCAGCGCTCCGGCACCCTGATCGGCTTCACCAGCGGCAACCACCAGGGCAGCGTCGCCCAGGCCAACTACGCCTCCGCCAAGGGCGGGATCATCTCCCTGATGCGCAGCGCCGCGCTGGGGCTGCACAAGTACGGCGTCACGGCGAACTGTGTCGCCCCGGTCGCCCGCACCCGGATGTCCGCCAACGTACCGATGGAGCTCAAGGAGATCGGCGAGCCGGAGGATGTGGCGGCCCTGGTCGTCTATCTGCTGAGCGAACGCGCCCGCGCGGAGCGGATCACCGGGCAGGTCTACACGATCGCGGGCCCCAAGATCGCGGTCTGGGCCCAGCCCCGCGAACTGCGCGCCGGATACGCCGAGGGCGCATGGACCCCGGAGAAGATCGCCGATTTCCTCCCGGGCACGGTCGGCACCGACCCCATGCCGATGCTGGCCCAGCTGGAGGCCATGGCCCAGGCCGCCGCCGACGGCCAACGCCCCAACGCCTGACCCCGGCAATGGCGGGGCGTACCGGAAACACCCACCAGGGCCGACGAGGGGAGAAGTTGTGGACTTCGCTTTCGGGCCGGATGACGAGCGGTTCCGCGCCGAGGCGCGAGACTGGCTGGCCGAGCACTTCACCGGACCGTTCGCCGCTCTCAAGCAGCAGACCGGCGGCCACCCCGGCGAGGCGCACGGCGACGTGGCCGTCCGCCGCGCCTGGGAGCGCGAGCTCGGCACGGGCGGCTGGATCGGTCTGGGCTGGGACCGTACGGACGGGGCGTACGGCAACCGCGCCGCGACGCTGACCGAACAGGTCGTCTGGGCCGAGGAGTACGCCCGCGCCGGGGCGCCCGGCCGGCTGGGCCATATCGGCGAGAACCTCCTCGGGCCCACCCTGCTCGCCCATGGCGACTCCGCCCAGCGCACCCGCTTTCTGCCGCCCATCGCCCATGGCGAGGAGGTGTGGTGCCAGGGCTACAGCGAACCCGACGCCGGTTCGGACCTCGCCGGGCTGCGGACCCGCGCCGTCCGCGACCCGGGCGAGGGCACCTATCGCATCACCGGGCAGAAGATCTGGACCTCCCTCGCCCATGAGGCCGACTGGTGCTTTGTGCTGGCGCGCACCGAGGAGGGCTCACAGCGTCATCATGGACTCTCCTTTCTGCTGGTGCCGATGGACCAGCCGGGGCGGATCGAGGTGCGGCCGATCCGGCAGCTGACCGGGACCGCGGAGTTCAACGAGGTGTTCTTCGACGGGGCCGTGGCCCGCGCCGAACACCTCGTCGGCGGCGCGGGCCCCCGCGGGCCCGGGGGCCAGATCCAGCCGGCGGGGGGGCGCGGGGGCTCCACCCCGGTGCCAGCGAAACGGGGGCCCCCAGAGCTGAACCCGGTGGGTGGGCCTGCGCGG
>NZ_JBHYVB010000007.1:67327-91184 GCF_042750115.1 Streptomyces sp. NPDC059455 | reverse complement strand
CTGCCTCGGGGGTGCGGGCGGGGGTGGGTGTGACTCGGGGGGTGTGGGTGTGGGGGGGGGGCGCCCGCCCCAC
The DNA here is from genome assembly GCF_042750115.1 of Streptomyces sp. NPDC059455. Taxonomy (NCBI): domain Bacteria; kingdom Bacillati; phylum Actinomycetota; class Actinomycetes; order Kitasatosporales; family Streptomycetaceae; genus Streptomyces; species Streptomyces sp. NPDC059455. The sequence goes on along the minus strand of NZ_JBHYVB010000007.1, from coordinate 91,111 downwards.
CCCCCCGCGGGGGGGGGGGGCCCCCCGGCTGGCGCGTGGCCATGAGCCTGCTGGCGGTGGAGCGCGGGGTCTCCACCCTGGTCCAGCAGATCGGCTTCGCCCATGAGCTGAGCCGGGTGGTGCGGCTGGCGCTGGAGACCGGCGCCGCGGAGGAGCCCGTTCTGCGTGACCGGCTCATACGGCAGTGGGCAGAGCTCAAGGCGATGCGCTGGAACGCCCTGCGCACCCTGGGCAGCGCGCAGAGCCCCGCCCCGAACTCCGCCCGGCCGACCCGGGACCCCGCTCCGCGGAAGGCCGCCCCCCATGACCTCCCCCCGAGGAGCGTGGACCCCCAGGCCCCCGGCTCACCCGACCCCGGCTCACCTACCCCCGGCCCCCAGTACTCCGGACCGCAGCACTCCGGGCCGCAGGACCCCGGCGCGCCCAGCGTCGCCAAGCTGCTGTGGGGCGGCTGGCATCAGCGGCTCGGCGAGCTGGCCGTGCAGGTGAGAGGCGCCGCGGCCGCACTCGGCCCGGCGCGCTGGACCGCCGGCCGGCCGTACGAACTCGACGCCTTCCAGCGTCTCTTCCTCTTCTCCCGCGCCGACACCATCTACGGCGGCTCGGACGAGATCCAGCGCACCATCATCGCCGAGCGCGTACTTCGCCTCCCCAAGGAATCACGCCGATGACGAAGACCTACGCGCACTGGATCGGCGGCTCGTGGCGGGCTCCCGGGAACGGGCATTACCCCGTCATCAACCCCGCCACCGAGGAAACCGTCGGCCGTGCCCCCGAGGCCGACCCGGCCGATGTGGACGCCGCGGTCCGGGCCGCCCGGGCCGCGTACGACGGCTGGTCGCGCACCGCCCCAAAGGAGCGCGCCGCCGTACTCGACCGGGCCGCCGATCTGCTCGCCGAGCACGCCCCGGACCTGGTGCCCCTCGTCCAGGCGGAGACCGGGGCGACGCTGCGCGTCACCTCGTCCCTCCAGGTGCCCCCGGCGATCGACCGCTTCCGCCGCTATGCGCGCGGCGCCCTTGAACCGGACACCGTGCCCCTGGCCCCGCTGCCCCTGGCCGCCACCCCGCTGGCGCCCGGCGGGCTGATCGGGGCGGCAGCGGTCCGCCGTCCCCTGGGTGTCGTCTGCTGCATCACCTCCTACAACTTCCCTCTCACGAATCTCGCGGGCAAGGTGGCCCCGGCCCTGGCCATGGGTAATACGGTCGTGGCCAAACCCGCGCCGCAAGATCCGCTGTGCTGTCTCGAGCTCGGCCCTCTGCTGAAGGAGGCCGGGCTCCCGGACGGTGCCTTCAATGTCGTCACCGGCTCGCGCGCGGCCGCTGGCGAGGCGCTGGTAGCGCACCCCGGTGTCGACATGGTCAGCTTCACCGGATCCACCGCCGTGGGTAAGAAGATCGCCGAATCCGCGGGGCGGTCGATGAAGCGCACCCTGATGGAACTGGGGGGCAAGGGCGCGGCCATCGTCCTGGGGGACGCCGACGAGCGAGTGATCGCGTCGGCGGTCGGGGCGGTCGGTTCGACCTTCTCCTTTCACAGCGGGCAGATCTGCACGGCGCCGACCCGTGTGCTCGTACATCGATCGCTGTACGAGAAGGTCATCGCCGCACTCACACACTACGCAGAGTCACTGAAGATCGGGGACCCTGTGGATAACTCCACGGTCGTGGGCCCGTTGATCTCCGCCGCGCAGCGCGATCGCGTCGAGGCGTATGTCTCCGGCGCCCGTGAGCAGGGCGCCCGGATCGTCGTGGGCGGCGAACGCCCCGCGCTCAAGCCCGGCTTCTACGTGGCCCCCACCTTGATCGCCGACGTCGACCCCGCGATGACCGTCGCGCGCGAGGAACTGTTCGGCCCGGTCGTCGTGGCCCTGCCCTTCGACGACGAGGACGAGGCGGTGCGGATCGCCGACGCCACCCCCTACGGCCTCTACGACTACGTCTTCAGCGCCGACGCGGGCCGCGCCTGGGCCCTCGCCGCCCGTCTGCGCAGCGGAAACGTCGGTATCAACACCGCCCAGCGCCACCCCGAGACACCGTTCGGCGGTTTCAAGGAAAGCGGAGTCGGCCGCGACGGCGGCTCGTTCGGCCTGCACGCGTACAGCGAACTCCAGTCGCTGGTCTGGGTCGCCTGAGGCATCGGAAGGGTGATGAGGATGAGAGGCGTCATCTTCGACGGCACCGCGCCGCGCGTGGTCGAGGACTTGGAGGTGCGTGACCCCCGCCCCGGCGAGGTGCTGGTGCGCATCGCCGCCGCCGGGCTGTGCCACAGCGATCTGTCGGTCGTGGACGGCACCATTCCGTTCCCTCTCCCCGTGGTCCTTGGCCACGAGGGCGCGGGGGTGGTCGAGGAGGTCGGGCCGGGCGTCACCCATGTCGCACCCGGTGATCATGTGGCGCTCTCCACCCTCGCCAACTGCGGTACCTGCGCCGACTGCGCCCGGGGCCGTCCCACCATGTGCCGCGCGGCGATCGGCCGTCCGACCCGGCCGTTCCGCCGCGGCGACGAGCGGCTGTACAACTTCGCCTCGAACTCCGCCTTCGCCGAGCGCACCCTCGTCACCGCCGTCCAGGTGGTGCCGATCCCCGAGGACATTCCGCTCGTCCCCGCGGCCCTCATCGGCTGTGCCGTTCTCACCGGCGTCGGCGCCGTGCTCAACCGCGCCAAGGTGGACCACGGTGAGTCGGTCGTCGTCATCGGCAGCGGCGGCATCGGGCTCAATGTGCTGCAAGGGGCCCGGATCGCCGGGGCGTCGCCCATCGTCGCCGTGGACTCCAACCCCGCCAAGGAGCCGATGGCCCGGCGGTTCGGCGCGACCCACTTCGTCCCCTCCGCCGACGCCGTACGGGAGATCCTGCCGACCGGCGCGGACCACGCCTTCGAATGTGTCGGCTCGACCGGGCTCATCCGCCAGGCCGTCGATCTGCTCGACCGGCACGGCCAGGCGGTGCTGCTCGGGGTGCCGCCCGCCGACGCCGAGGCGGCCTTCCGCGTCTCCTCCATGTATCTGGACAAGTCCATCCTGGGCTGCCGCTACGGCTCCTCACGGCCACAGGTCGACATCGCGCTGTACGCCGACCTCTACCGGCAGGGGCGGCTGCTGCTGGACGAACTCGTCAGCCGGACCTACCCCTTGGAGGACTTCGCCAAGGCCGCCGACGACGCCCACCACGGCCGGGTGGCGCGCGCAGTGCTCACCTTCTGAACGGGGGCTCGATGCGTCTGGCGACGAGGGCTGTTCACCCTGCCTTCCCATCGCCGTTGCCCCGCTCGTGGGTTCCGCCGGTTACGTTGCCATGGTGGAACGTTCCCGCCTGGATGGCGCAGCCGAGACGGCAGCCAACGTGACAGCCGGTATGACAGCCGATACGGCAGCCGGAACGGACACCCCTCTCGCCGTGGTCTTCGACCTCGGCGAGGTGCTGACGCGGCCGCGCGGGCTGTCCGGTCTCGAGGGGCGGCTGGCCGGGCTGCTCGGCGTCGAGGAAGCGGCGTTCGCCGAGGCGTACTGGGCGCATCGCGACGCCTACGACCTCGGCAGCTCCGACACCGCCTACTGGTCGGCCGTGGCCGGCGCGCTCGGCGCCCCGCTGCGCCCCGGCACGGTCGACGCGCTGGTGAGCGCCGAAGTCGACATCTGGACACGGCTCGACGGGCCCTCCCATGCCCTGGTGGAGGACCTGCGACGGCAGGGCACCCGGCTCGCGCTGCTGTCGAACGCCCCCCATGCGCTGGCCCGGACCGCCGAGCGCAGCGACTGGTCCGCGCACTTCGACCGGCTGATGTTCTCGGCGGACCACGGCCTCGCCAAGCCCGACCCCGCCGTCTACCAGCGGATGACCGAACTTCTCGGCACACCGCCGGAGCGTGTCCTCTTCTTCGATGACCGCCGTAAGAACATCGACGCGGCCAGGGAGCACGGCTGGGACGCCCAGCTGTGGACCGGGGCCACGGCTGCCCGCGCGGTCCTCGCCGACCGAGGTCTGGTGCCCCACGGGCCGACCCCGGACGGTTCCATCAGCTGTGGTACTGGTAGCCGGTGACGGAGGAAAAGGCCAATAAGGCGCCCACGATCATCGACATCGCGCGGGAAGCGAGGGTGTCGAAGTCCGCGGTCTCCCGGGCCCTGCTGGGGCAGGGACGCATCAGCGAGGAGGCCCGCTCGCGCATCCTCGACGTCGCTCAGCGGCTCGGCTACGTCAAGAACGCCATGGCGCAGGGGCTGGTCGCGCAGCGGACGCACACCCTGGGGGTGCTCGTCCGCGACGCCGTCCGCCCCTTCTACGGACAACTCCACGCGGCGCTGCAGGGGCGCGCCATCGAAGGCGGCTACCGGGTCGTCACCGCCACCGGCGTACGGGACTTCGCCCTCGCCGAGGAGCGCCGTGCCCTGCAGACGCTCCTCTCCCTGAGGGTCGAGGGGCTGGTGGTGTGCAGCGGTCTGCTTCCGGCGCGGGACATCGCCCCCTTCGTCGAACGGGTCCCCACGGTCGTCGCCGGACGGCCGGAGCCGCATCCGGCGATCAGCAGCGTCTACTGCGACGAGGAGGACGGCGCGGAGCAGCTCGTGGACCATCTGGTGTCCCTCGGGCACCGCCGGGTGGCCGTGCTGCTGGTACCGGAGGCGCTGTCCATCACTCAGTACGCCCGTACCGCCGCGATGGTGAGCGGCCTGCGGGAACGCGGCGTCGACACTGTCGTCACCGAACTGGTCGACGGCCCGGAGGCCCCCGCCGACACGGTGCCCGCGCTGCTCGAGGACCGCGAGATCACCGCGATCATGTGCCCCCAGGACGACGTCATGGTCAGCGTCCTGGAACGGCTCCGTCGAGCCGGAGTGCGGGTGCCCGACGACATGTCGGTCACCGGCTTCGACGGCATTGGGCCGCTCACCACCCCGCTCCTCGGACTGACCACACTGCGCCAGCCGTTGGACGAGGTCGGCCGACGCGCCATCGACCTGCTGCTGGAGCTCCGCGAGGATCGCTCCATGCCCACCCGCCACATCCCCCTGCGCGGGGCGCTGGTGGCCGGAACCACCACCGCCCCACCCCCACCCCATCCCGCGCGGCGCTGAATCCGGGGCCGCCCGCCGGAGCTCGGAGCCGCCGCTGACGTACCGGAGAAACCATGTCCGCGCCCTCGGCCGTCTCGTCCTTCCGCTACGGCGTCTTCCTCCGCCCCGACCCCGGCACCTGCGCCCTGCTGACCGATCTCCATCTGCTGCTCAGGCAGCAGTACGGGCTGGTCTCCTGCGCCGCCTACCCGCCCCATGCCACCCTTATGGGCAACATGCCCACCAATGCGCCCGAGAGCGAGCTGACCGATCGGATCGGTACGGCACTGGTGGGCACCGCGTCCTTCACCACGTACAACTTGGGCGTCGAGAAGGGCGGAGGAGGCATCGGATTCAATCTCCACGACCTGCCCGATGGTTCCCCGAACCCCGGGATCACCGACCTGCTCGACACGGTGCGCCGGGCGATGGCGCCAGTGGCTGAGCCAATGGACCACTACCGCGCCAATCCGCTGGACCCCGGCCGCTTCCGCGCGCATCTGTCCATCGCCTCCCATGAGCTGCTGCTGCGCCCCGAACTCCGGCCGGAGATCTTCGATTTCGTCGAGGGTCTGGGATGGGAGCCGCCGCGGAGCTTCACGGCCGACACGGTCTCGCTGTACCGCTTCCGGAGCCCGGACTGGCATGCGCAGTGGTGGCGGAAAATGACCTGGGACCACGTCCACAGCTGGCGCCTGGGGCCGGCCGCGACGGTGACTCTCGCTGCCGCGTGACGTTTCCGCGATGTCTCCGCGACCTCCCCGTACCGGGGGCGTTGCGCCCCTGAGGAGTCGCTCCGGCGGCGGCAGGGCCGCGCCCGAGGGCGCGTGTCGTCACTGAGGACGTTCGCCGGGCCGTAACCTTTCGGCCGCCCCCAAGACGTCGGTGCCGCATAGCTTTTCAGCCATGTGCGGGAACGTTCCACCACTGAAGCGCGCGGGCCCTCGTCGCCCCCGGCTCGGTCCCTGGCTGACCGTGCCGACCCTGCTGTTGATCGCTGTCTTCCTCTATTGGCCCCTGGGGCGCGGCATTTGGCTGAGCACCCGGGGGACCGACCTGCTCGGCAATCCGACCCGTTCGGTCGGGTTCGACAACTACACCCAGCTGCTGACCGACCCGGCGAGCCGCCGCGTGCTGCTCACCACGCTCATCCTTACGGTCGCCAGCGTCGCCATGGCCACGGCGGGGGCGCTGGCGGCCGTGCTGCCGCTGCGCCGCCGCATCGTCGGGCGCCGCGTCTTCCAGCTCGTCTTCTCCCTCCCCTTCGCCTACTCCGCCGCCTCGGCCTCGGCCTGCTTCGCCGGGCTGTTCGCTCCGTCGGTCGGCACGCTCAACCACGTGCTGGCGAAGCTGGGGTACGAGGGTCCGCCGTGGTTGCAGTCCCCGGGGTGGGCGATGCTGTGCGTGGCCCTGGCGACCGCCTGGTACGAGTTCGGGTTCGCCGTCCTCGTCCTGACGGCCGCTGTCCGGAATCTGCCCTCGGAGGTGCTGGAGGCCGCGGAGCTGGACGGGGCGAGCGGTCTGCGTCTGGTGCGCAGCGTGATCGTGCCGTTGATCTCGCCCAGCCTGTTCTTCCTCGCCGTGACCCAGACGATCAGCGGACTGCAGATCTTCACGCAGGTCCAGGTGCTCACCCGGGGCGGCCCCTCCGACGCGACGACCACCCTGGTCGTGGAGTTGTATCAGCGGGCCTTCGGCGGCGGGGTGCCCGACTACGGCCGGGCCTCGGCCATCGCGGTCGTACTGCTGGCGCTCGTCCTGTTCGTCACCGCCGTGCAGTTCCTCGTCCTCAACCGCCGGGTGACCACCTCATGACCGTCACCACGACATCCACGCGCCCCACGGTCACCGAGGCCACCGCGGCGGTCCGAAGGCCGCGCAGGCCGCGCCCGCCGCTGCGCGCACGCGGCATGGTGCGCTGGCTGTGGCTCGTCGTCCTTACGGTCGTCGTCGGCTTCCCGGTCTACGTCACGTTGCTGACCGGGCTGCTGCCGCCGCAGGACGTGGCGCACGGAACGCTGCTGCCCACCCGGCTGACCCTGGACAACTTCCGTGAGGCGCTGCGCAATGTGCCCTTCGGGCAGCAGTACGTCGTCAGTGTGCTCGTCACCGCCCTGCAGACGGGCGGCCAGCTGCTGACGTCGTCGCTGGCCGCGTACGCCCTGGTGTTCCCGCGCTGGAGGGGGCGCGCGGTGGCGTTCGCCGTGATCGTCGCCACCTTGGCGATCCCCGGTGAGAGCCTGGTCATCCCGAACTACGAGCTCGTCACCGGCCTCGGGCTGCGCGACTCCCTCTTCGGGATCACCTTGCCGTTCCTCGCCGCCGGGTACCCGGTCTTCCTGCTGCGGCAGGCGTTCCTCACCCTCCCCCGGGAGGTATGGGAGGCGGCGCGGCTGGACGGCTGTGGCGATCTGCGCTGTCTCTTCCTCGTCGTCCTCCCGATGGCCAGGCCTCAGGTGACCGCGGCCACCCTATGGAGCGCGCTCGCCGCCTGGAACGGCTACTTCTGGCCGCTGCTCATCACCGACTCCCCGGACCGGCGCACCGTCCAGGTGGGCATCTCCCAGCTGGTCAACGCCGAGTCGACCAGCCCCGGCGTGATCTACGCCGGTACCACCCTCGTCCTCCTTCCCACCCTTCTGCTCGTCATCGTGGGCCAGCGCTTCCTGCTCCACGGCCTCGCCCGTACTTCCCCGCGCTGACGCCGCTCTCCCTGCCTTCCCGCACCCCCTTCTCAAGCCCCATTCCCGGAGGAACATCACCATGCGCAGAAGCGCGTCCGTCCTCGCCGCCCTCGTGGCGCTGACCGCCCTCAGCAGCTGCGGTGACAACGGTAAGAACGACACCGGCAATTCCGGCCAGGCCCCCGGCCCCGAGGCCCTCAAGGCCGCCAAGGGGCCCGTCACCGTCACCCTGTGGCACGGCCTCGGCGACACCAACGCCGTCGCGCTCCAGAAGCTCGTCGACCGGTTCAACGCCCAGCACCGCGGCAAGATCGAGGTCAAGGCCGTCTACCAGGGCCAGTACCCCGACGTGCTCGCCAAGTACACCGCCGCCATCCGCGACAAGAGCACCCCGAGCCTGCTGCTCTCCTACGACATCAGCACCGGCTTCCTGCACGACGCGGGTCAGACCGTGCCCGCCCAGGACCTGGCCGAGGCCAACCCCGGCACGCTGTCCCTGGACGACATCCGGCCCGCCGCGCGCAACTACTACAGCGCCCAGGGCAAGCTGATGGCCGTCCCCTTCAACACGTCGATGCCGATGCTCTACGTCAACGACGACCTGCTGAAGAAGGCCGGGCTGCCCGCGAACACGCCCCTGAACACCCTGGACCAGGTGGTCGCCGCCGCGAAGACCGTCCACCGTAAGGTGCCGAAGGCCGGGGGCCTGGTCCAGCCCTTCGACACCTGGTGGATCGAGCAGCTGACCGCCGCCGCCGGAGTGCCCTACTGCGGGCCCGACAACGGCCGTAAGGGCAGCACCGCGTCCAGTGTGAAGCTCACCAGCCCGCAGCAGCGCAAGGCCATCGGCGCCGTGAGCGATCTCTACACCAGCGGCGCCGGACTGGACACGGGCGAGGACGGCTCCAACGCCGTGACCGCCTTCCAGCAGGGCAAGGTCGCGATGATGTTCAACAGCAGCGGAGCCGCCGGGAAGGTCAAGGAGGGTGCCGACTTCCCCTACCGGGCCCTGCCCTATCCGCTGTCCGGTCCGGCCGCGACCTCCGGGCCCGTCGTCGGCGGCGCCGCCCTGTGGGTCAACGGCCCTGGCCACGGCGCCGCCGAGCAGGCCGCCTCCTGGCAGGTGGCCGCCTTCCTCGCCTCGCCCGCGTCGCAGGAGGAGTTCAGTCGCGCGACCGGTTACGCGCCCATCAACAAGAAGGTGGACGCCCTGCCCGGCCAGCAGAAGACCCTCGCCGCCCGGCCCGATCTCAAGGCCGTCATCGACCAGTTCAACAAGACGCCCGCCACCACGGCCGCGGCGGGATGCCTCACCGGTGCGATGCCCACCGTGCGCGCCGATGTGCTCGGTCCGATCCAGTCCGCCTTCGCCGGTAAGACGCCGCTGGACACCGCGCTGAAGAACGCCGAATCCGCCGCCAACCGCGACATTGATCGCTACCGGGAACAGGCGGGTCAGTGATGCGAGACAACCCCCATCGCTACGGAGTCTTCCTCCGCCCCGATCCGCACACCTGCGCCGTGCTCGCCCGGCTGCATCTGCTCATGAAGCAGCAGTACGGCCTCGTCTCGTGCGCGGCGTTCCCGCCCCACGCGACCCTCGCGGGCAATGTGCACGCCACGGTCGCCGAGGAGGAGCTGATCGCGGTGCTGGACCCGCTGCTGTCCGAGGCCACGTCGTTCACCACGTACAACTCCGGTATCGACCGGCACGGCAAGGGGTTCGCGTACAACGTGCACCATCTGCCGGATGGGACGCCCAACCCCGAGTTGGCCGACCTGGCGGTCTCGGTGAACGCCGCGCTGGCGCCGGTGTCGTCCATTCAGCCGGACTTTCTCTTCAAACCCTTCGACCCGGCGGAATTCCGGGCGCATCTGTCCGTGGCCTCCCATGAGCTGACCCTGCGGCCCGACCTCTACGAGGAGATCGGGGAGTTCCTGGACACTCTGGCCGCGGACCCGCCCAAGCGGTTCACCGCCGAGACCATCTCGCTGTTCCGCTTCCACAGCGGCGACTGGAACGCGCAGTGGTGGCGGGACATGACCTGGGTGCACGTTCGCAGCTGGCGGCTCCAGGGCGCCGAGGCGACCGTGTGAGGGCGCGGGAGTGGCCCCGTGACGGTGAGAGAGCCGCCATGACGGGCTGAGCGGCCTTACCCGCGGGCGTCGGCGCCGGGAGCCGTACCGGCCTCGGCGCCCGCGCGGAAGGTACGGCGGTAGGCGGTGGGGGAGACGCCCACGGCCGCCTGGAAGTGCTGGCGAAGGGACGCGGGGGAGCCGAAACCGGCCTCGCGCGTCACCTGGTCCACCGACAGATCGGTGCCCTCCAGGAGATGACGGGCCCGCTCGACCCGCTGCTGGGTCAGCCACTGACCCGGGCTGACGCCGACCTCCTCGCGGAAGCGGCGGGTGAACGTCCGTACGCTCATCGACTCCTGGGCGGCCAGCTCCCGCAGCGAGACGGGGCGGTCCAGCCGGCCGAGCGCCCAGGCGCGGGCCGCCGTCGTGGTGGCCTGTTGGGCCTCGGGCAGCGGGTGCGGGATGTACTGGGCCTGGCCGCCGTCGCGGTGGGGCGGCACCAGGCTGCGCCGGGCCACCTCGTTGGCCACGGCGGTGCCGTGATCGCGCCGCACCAGATGCAGACACAGGTCGATCCCCGAGGCCACACCGGCCGAGGTGAGCACATCGCCGTCGTCCACGAACAGCACGTTCGGATCGACCTTGACGGTCGGGAAGAGGCGCTGGAAGCGGTCGACGCTGGACCAATGGGTGGTGGCCGGGCGGCCGTCGAGAAGACCGGCGGCGGCGAGCACGAACGAACCGGTGCAGATGGACACCCAGCGCACCCCCGGCCGGGCATGGGCCAGCGCGGTGCCGAGCGGCTCGGTCATCCGGCCCTCCTCGTGGACCGGGGCGAGTTCGTACGAGGCGGGCACCACGATGGTGTCGGCCTCGGCGAGGGCCTCGGGGCCCAGCTCCACGGCGATCGGGAAGTCGGCGTCCGTGGGCACCAGACCGGGCTCGGGGGTGCAGGTGACCACCTCGTACAGCCGCCGGCGGTCGGCGGAGCGGGCCTTGCCGAAGATCCGGTACGGAATGCCCAGCTCGAAGGGGATCACGCCGGGGAGGGCGAGGACGACGACGCGATGGCGCTCGTCGGCGGTCCCGGGCGGGGAATGGGGCGGAGATTGGGGCAGGGAATGGGGCGGGGATTGGGGCTGGGGTGGGGACACTTCCGGCCTCCCGTCGTTCGGACACACCCGAAAGGGGCATGGCCCGATCCTAGCGAATGCTGTCCCTCGGGCCACTCGTTCGCGCCGACCCGCTGCCCGATGCTGGTCCGGTGACGCAGACGACCGAGCTCTCCGAAGCCCCCGAACAGGGCGAACAGCCGGACCAGCCCGCACGGCGGGCCCTCCTACGCCTACCGCACCGCGCCTGGTCGGTCGCCTCCATCGCCTTTGTGACGATCATTGGCGCTGCCGGATTCGCCTCCCTGCCCGGTCTGCTCATCGATCCGCTCCACGAGGAATTCGGCTGGTCGCGCGGCACGATCGGGTTCGCGGTCTCCGTCAACCTCGCCCTCTACGGGCTCACCGCGCCCTTCGCCGCCGCCCTGATGGATCGCTTCGGCATCCGTAAGGTCGTCGCGGCCGCGCTCGTCGTCATCGCGGCCGGTGGCGGCCTTACGGTCTTCATGAGCGAGCCCTGGCAGCTCATCCTGTGCTGGGGTGTGCTGGTCGGCCTCGGCAGCGGCTCCATGGCGCTGGCCTTCGCCGCGACCGTGACCAACCGGTGGTTCGTGGCCCGGCGCGGGCTGGTCACCGGCATCCTTACGGCGGGCGGGGCCTCCGGGCAGCTGATCTTTCTCCCGCTGCTCTCCTGGATCGTCGAATGGCACAAATGGCGGCCCGCCGCGATCACCGTCTCGGTCGCCGCGCTGGCGATCGTCCCCCTCGTCTTGCTACTGCTGCGCGACTACCCCTCGGACGTGGGCCTCGCCGCGTACGGCGCCGACGGGCCGCCCGCCCCGCGGCCCGCGCCCCGGCGCGGTGCGGCCCGGCGGGCCGTCAAGGCCCTCGCCTCGGCCTCGCGCACCGGCTCCTTCTGGCTGCTCGCGGGCGCCTTCGCGATCTGCGGCGCCTCGACGAACGGCCTCGTCAAGACCCACTTCGTGCCCGCCGCGCATGACCACGGCATGCCGGTGACGGCCGCCGCGAGCCTGCTCGCCGTCATCGGCGTCTTCGACATCGTGGGGACGGTGGCCTCCGGCTGGTTCACCGACCGCTTCGACGCGCGACGGCTGCTGGCCCTGTACTACGCGCTGCGCGGGCTTTCCTTGATGTTCCTGCCGATCCTGCTGGACGACGCGGTCCATCCGCCGATGCTCTTCTTCATCGTCTTCTACGGTCTCGACTGGGTCGCCACCGTGCCGCCGACGATGGCGCTGTGCCGGGAGCAGTACGGGGAGGACAGCGCGATCGTCTTCGGCTGGGTGCTCGCCTCCCACCAGGTGGGGGCCGGGGTCGTGGCCTTCGTGGGCGGCGTGGCGCGGGACGCCTTCGGCTCGTACGACCTGGTCTGGTACGGCGCGGGGGCGCTGTGCGCGATCGCCGCGCTGATGTCGCTGGTCATCCAGCGCGGCCCAGGCGCGAAGGCCGCGTCGGCGACGGTCTAGAGGTGTCCGGCGGAGCTTGACGCCTGCGGCGGGCTGTTCCCCTCCCTGCCCCTTCCCACGCAGCGTCGATTTGCGGCTCTGTCGCGTGGGGGCTCCGCCCCAGACCCCCGGGGTTCTTGGGGCCGAAGCCTGCCATGCGGCGGAGCCGCATATCGGTGCTGCGGGACGGGGCGGGGAACGATACGCCGGACACCCTCGTAGGGCCGAGCGGGCTCACGGAGATGGGCCATGAGGGCGTACGGACGCGGGCCGCGCGGGCTTGGGGATGCGGGCCGCGCGGGCTTACGCACAAGGGCGGCCTCAGGGCAGCGCCGTGAACTCTCCGAAGGAGCCGCGGTGGAAGAGCAGTGGCCCGGATCGCGCCGCGGGCTCGTCCGTGCCCAGGGCCCGGACGCGGCCCACCACGACCAGATGGTCGCCGCCCGTGTGCACGGCGTGGATCGCGCAGTCGATCCACGCCGGGACGCCCGCGAGCCGCGGTGAGCCGGTGACCGGGGACGCCTCGTAGCGGACGCCCGCGAACTTGTCGGGGCGCCGGGAGCCGCTGACCGCGAAGGAGCGGCACAGCTCGCCCTGGTGCGCGCCCAGGACATTGACGCAGAAGACGCCCGCGCGGGCGATGCGCGGCCAGGTCGTGGAGGTGCGGGCCACCATGAAGGCGACCAGCGGCGGGTCCAGCGACAGCGACGCGAAGGACTGGCAGGCGAAACCGGCCGGTCCGTTCTCGTCGACGGTGGCGATCACGGTGATCCCGCTGGCGAAGTGGCCCAGGACGCGGCGGAATTCGGCCGGGTCGACCGGGGGCCGCTCATCGTCGCGCACACAGCGCAGCTCCGGCGGGGGCAGCGGGTCGACCGGTCGCACGGAGGCGGTCGGCGAACCGACCGCCCGGAGGTAGCGGACGGCGGTGGCGGCCATACCGGCGTGTCCCATCATGGCCCCGTCCCCCTTTCTCGCTTGCTCGGGTTTCTCGCTTACTCGGGTTCTGTCTCGCTGTCTCGGGTTCCCCGACGGCGCGGTTCCTCAGCGGCTTCAGCGGCCTCAGCGGCTTCAGCGGTCTCAGCGGCGGCTTCAGCGGCCCCGGTACCCGGGTGGTCGACGCTCGATGAACGCGCGGACGCCCTCCTGAGCGTCGGCCGTGGTCATGTTGATCTCCTGCGCCGCCGCCTCGGCGGCGAACGCGGTCGGGCGGTCGGCCTCCAGGGAGGCGTTCACCAGCGCCTTGGTGAGGGCCAGGGCGCGGGTGGGCCCCGCGGCGAGGCGTTCGGCCCAGGTGCGGGCGGTCTTGGGCAGGTCGTCGTCCGGGACGACCCGGTTGACCAGGCCCAGCCGCTCGGCCTCGGCGGCGGGCAGCGCGTCGCCGAAGAACATCAGCTCCTTCGCGCGCTGCGGGCCGATCAGCCGGGGGAGGAGATACGCACCGCCCCCGTCGGGGACCAGACCGCGGCGCATGAACACCTCGATGAAGACGGCCGATTCGGCGGCCAGCACCAGATCGCAGGCGAGGGCGAGATGGGCGCCGAGCCCGGCCGCCGTGCCGTTGACGGCGGCGATCACCGGCTTCTCGCAGTCGAGGACGGCGGCGATGAGCCGCTGCGCTCCGCCGCGGATCAGCCGGGCGACATCGCCCGCTACCCGTTCCGCCCCGTCGGATGTGCCGCGCAGGTCCGCTCCCGCGCAGAAACCCTTGCCGGTGGCGGTCAGCACGACCGCCCGGACGGACGGGTCCGCGGAGGCGTGGTCCAGCAGCGAAATCAGGTGTTCTCGCTGGTCGGGGGTGATGGCGTTCATCGCCGCGGGGCGGTTGAGCGTGATCCACGAGACGCCGTTGTCAGTGGTGTGCCGTAGAACGGAGTCACGTGAATCTTCAAGGGGGGAAGAGGTCATGGTAACGCTCCATGCGTCAGCGGCAGATCGCCAGGGCGTCCAGTGCCACGGCACCTTGGCCACGTTCCAGCACCATCAACGGATTGACGTCCAGTTCGGCGAGGTGGTCCCCGAGCTCCAGGGCCATGCGCTGGACCCGCAGCACGACCTCGACGAGAGCGTCCACATCGGCGGGGGGAGCGCCGCGCACACCGTCGAGGAGGGCACGGCCGCGCAGTTCGGCGAGCATCGCGCGCGCCTGGTCCTCGCCGAACGGGGGGACGCGTACGGCAGCGTCACGCAGGACATCGACGAGCACGCCCCCTATACCGACGGTCACGGTCGGGCCGAAGAGGGGGTCCTGGCTCATGCCGACCACCATCTCCACTCCGCGCTCGACCATCTGACAGACCAGCACCCCGTCCAGTTCGACGCCCTCGTAGCGGGCGATGTCGGTGAGCTCCCGATAGGTGTCGCGGACCTGGCTGGCCGAGGTCAGCCCCAGCCGGACCAGCCCCAGCTCGGTCTTGTGGGCGAGCTGCGGCGCGGACGCCTTCATGACGACGGGGTAGCCGACCAGACCGGCGGCGCGGACGGCCGCGGCCGCGCTGGTCACCAACTGCTCGCGCGGCACCCGGATGCCGTACGCCCGCAGCAGCTGTTTCGCCGCGTGCTCGCTCAGTTGGTCTCCTGGGCGCAGCAGGTCGCGCACCTTGCGAAGCGAGGGGGACGGGGTGCGCGGGGCGTCCTCGAACGGGGAGCGGTAGGAGGCGGTGAAGCGGTGGTGCCCCAGATAGGCGCGCACGGCGGTGATGCAGTTGGCGAACGTCCGGAAGGTGGCCACGCGGGAGGAGCCCAGCAGGGTGGTGCGGTAGGCGTCCTCGGTGCCGACCGGCGAGCCCCACACCACGCACACCAGCTTGTCCGTCTGCTCCGCCGCGTCCACCAGGTCCTGCGCCAGTTTGTCGCTCATGGGCGGGAAGGGGCCGGTGATCGGGCAGATCAGCACGCCCACGGAGGGATCGGCGAGGATCGCGTCGATGATTTTGCGGCCGCGCCAGTCACCGACCGGGTGGCCGCCGTTGTCCACCGGGTTGGCGACGCTGAGATCGCCGGGTATCCACTGGTGGAGCTCGGTCTGCTTCTCGGGGGAGAGGGTGGGCAGGGTGAGGCCCGCCGCGGTGGCGAGGTCGGAGAAGTGGGCCCCGGTGCCCCCGGAGATCGAATACACCACGACGCCCTCGGCGAGCGGCGGGCGGGCGCGGGCGAGCAGCGTCGCCGTGTCCTGAAGCTCGTCCAGGCCGTCCACGCGGATCACGCCGAACTGCCGCATGGCCGCGTCCACCACCTCGTCCGAGCCGGTCAGCTTGCCGGTGTGGGAGGCGGCCGTGCGGGCGCCGGCCTCGGTGCGGCCGACCTTCACGGCGACGACGGGCACCTTGGCGCGGGCGGCCCGGTCGGCGGCGAGGAGGAAGCCGCGGCCGTCCTTCAGCCCCTCCGCGTACAGGGCGATGGCGCCGACCTCGGGCCGGGTGGCGAAGTAGGAGATGAAGTCGGAGGTCTCCAGATCGGCTTCGTTGCCGGTCGGGGCCCAGTGGCTGAGCCGGATGCCGAGCTCCTGGAGGGTGAACACCGGGCGGCCCTGGTGGCCTGACTGGGTGATGAGGGCGATGGCGGGCCCGTCGAGGTCGTCGCGGAACTTCTCGAAGGCGTTGAGGTTGGTGTTGGGGCCGAGCAGCCGCAGCCCGGCGCCGCGGGCCGCGGCGGCCAGCCGGGCCTGCGCGGCGGCGCCCTCGGAGCCGGTCTCGGCGAAGCCGGAGGCGAAGACGACGGCGAACCTCACCTTGCTCCCGTCGAGTTCCTCGATCACCGGGAGCGGGTCGCGGACGAGGAGGACGGCGAGGTCGACGGGTTCGGGCAGCGCGGCCACGGAGGGTACGCATGGAATGCCGAAGACGGCGGGACGGGAGGGATGCACGGGGTGCAGCCGGGCGCCGACGCGTTCGGCCCAGGCCAGGAGCTGGCGGGTGATACCGGTGTTGGGGCGGCCGTCCGCGTCGGAGGCGCCGATGAGGGCCACCGACTCGGGATGGAAGAAGCGGTCCAGATCGGGGACGGTGGACGTCAGCGGGCGCCCGCTGACGTCCACGTCGTCCACGCTTTCGGCGGTCCCGCCCGCCGCGGGCCTGCTGTGGACATGCACGGCGGGACCGGGGGCCTGACCGCAGGCGACGGCGCGGGCATGACGGGAGTTGGTGGTCAGGGTGCCGTAGGTCGATCCAAGCATCGGTATCCGCCACTCCTGCTCGTTGGCCAATAACCGGGTAGGTGACCAGGGGATTCGACGTCGGCCGCCGCAGCAAAACTGACGCCAAGTCACATTACCCAGTAGTCAGGTTACTGAACTGACGGCCTGTCAGGAATGCTCGGGGCGTGGGGAACACGCAGGGTGACGACGGGGCCGGTGGAATCGCGGCCCGCCCCGCCCCGCCGTCATGCCGCCCCGCCGCCCCGCCGTCATGCCGTCGTGCGGGCGACCGTCTTGGCGATCTTCCGGGCGTCGATGGCCAGCTCGCGCAGCATTCCGCTGATCGGGTTCGTATAGCCCGTGAAGTGCAGTCCCGGCGCGCCCTTCAGGGTCCGTCGGCCGTGCGGGAGGGGGCGGCCGCGGTCGTCGAGCACGCCCAGATGGCCGACCAGTTCCTCCAGGCCGCGCCGGTAGCCGGTCGCGGCGATCACCACCTCGGGGGTGATCCGCGAGCCGTCGGCCAGAACCACCTTGTCCAGATCGAAGGAGTCGACCGCCGAGACCACTTCCACCCGTCCCGTCCGCACCGCGTCGACCAGCCCCACGTCCTGGACCGGGATCGCGCCCTCCCGTACGCGGGTGTAGAGCCCGGTGTCGGGCCAGGGCAGACCGTGCTCGGTCAGATCCGGCATGCTCACCCGGCACATCACCCGTGCCGCCCGGTCCACCGCGCGCCGCGGCAGCCTGCGCACCAGGATGCCGGTCGCCTGCGCGGGCCACCCGGCCGTCGAGCGGCGCAGGATGTGCGGCACGGTGCGGATCGCCAGCCGCACCCGGGCCGCGCCGCCCTCGGTCAGATCGACCGCGATCTCGGCGCCGGTGTTGCCGACGCCGACCACCAGGACGTCACGGCCCTCGAAGGGGCGGGCGTTGCGGTAGTGGGCGGCGTGCAGCAGCTCACCGGTGTAGCCGGCGCGGCCCGGCCAGTCCGGCAGCCGTGGGGTGTGGTTGAAGCCCGTCGCGACGACGACCACGGGCGAGGACAGTGCACGGCCGCCCGTGGCGCGCAGCATCCACTCCGTGTCGTCGGACGACCGGTCGATGCGAGAGACCTCGACGCCCGTGACGATGTCCAGCCGGTGGTGCTCGACATAGCGCTCCAGATAGCGCACCACGTCGTCGCGTCCGACCCACCGCCCGTAGGACCGGGGGATCGGCATCCCGGGGAGCGCGGAGAGTCTGCGCGTGGTGTGCAGATGCAGCCGGTCGTAGTGGTTCCGCCAGGACGCGGCGACCGCGTCGGACTTCTCCAGGATGACGGCGTGGATCCCGCGGTGGCTGAGCGCGGCAGCGGCGGCGAGTCCGCCCGGTCCACCGCCGATCACATAGACGGGTGAGGACTTCTCGGGGGAGCGGTCGGCCATGCGGGTGAGCGTAGTCGGGTATTTGACGGGTTTCGGTCAAACAACCGGTCAAAGTGATTCCGGATGGGTTGCGGAGAGGTCACGGTCGGTAGACGCCGGGTCGTCGCGGCAGTGTCCCGTCGGTTTTTGTTCCGCTGGTGCGACCCCTTGCGCGGGGCGCACCCGTCCCATGAAACTGACGTACCGTCAGATTCGCCGGGACGGGAGGGTGGGGGACGATGCGGACGATCGGGCTCGACGGGGCCGAGTGGCTCGCCGTACTGCGCATCGGACTCGGCCTATGGTGGCTCGAGAGCTGGCGGCACAAGGACAAGAAGGACTGGTTCGAGCGCGGCACCGGTATCGGCTGGGCGGTGGGCGTGGCCGCCAAGCACCGCTGGTCGTTCGTCCGCGGCGGCTTCGACGCGGTGGTCACACCCCGTCCCAAGGTCATGGCGTATGTCGTCGTCTACGCCGAACTCGCCCTGGGCCTCGGGCTGACGCTCGGCTTTCTGACCCCCATCGCCCTGATCGGCGCGATCGTGCTCAATCTGCTCTATTTCCTGCTCATGATCCACGACTGGGCGGAGCAGGGGCAGAACTCGATGATGGTGCTGATCTCCGTGGTCGGGCTCTTCGGCATGAGCTGGCAGACCTGGTCGCTCGACGAGGCATGGGGACTGTTCCTGTGAGCCCGACGCCCCCGCCCCCGCCCCCGCCCCCGCCCGCGGTCGCTCCGCGCTTCGACCTGCCGGAAATCGACGCCTTCAGCCGCCCCTACTGGGACGCCGCCGCCGAGGGCCGGCTGCTGATCCGGCGCTGTGATGGGTGCGGCCGGGCGCATCACTACCCGCGCGAGTTCTGCCCGTACTGCTGGAGTGAGAACGTCGTCTGGGAGGCGGCGAGCGGCGCCGCCTCGCTCTATACGTGGTCCGTGGTGCACCGCAATGACCTGCCGCCGTTCGGCGCCCGCGTCCCGTACACCGCCGCCGTCGTCGACCTCGCCGAGGGGCCGCGGATGATGACCGAGCTCATCGAGGTCCCGGAGAGCGGGCCGCGGGTGGGGATGCGGCTTCAGGTGGCGTTCCGGACGGCGGGGGCCGCCGAGGCGGCCGAGGGGGACGGGCCGGTCGTTCCTGTCTTCCGGCCGGTGTCTGCCTAGTCTCTGACGGCGTGGCCGCCTTACGGTCGCACTGTTCAACGGCGCACGCCTTACGGCCGTCTTGTGCAACGGTGCACGGCCGTACGGCCGCAGCCTTACGGCCGTGCCGCCGTTATGGCCACAGCAGCTCTCGCCGCCAGCCGCCGGGCTCCCCGGGGTCGCGGCGGTAGCGGACCCGTACGTGCCGCCGTCGCGCCTCCTCCTGGTAGAACTCGACCTCGTCGGCCTCCAGGACGTACAGGGTCCAGGTGGGAGCGGTCGCGTCCGGTTCGCGTTCGGCTCGTTCGTACGCCGTCTCGAAGGCCCGTAGCAGCTCCTCGTAGGAGCCGAGCACCTCGCTCTGCCGTCCGCTCCCGGCCAGCGCCGCCGCGAGCGCCGCGGGGGAGCGGCCGCGCAGATCGGCCGCGCTCTCGTCCGGTCCGGCCTCGCCGACCCGCCCGCTGACGCGCACCTGACGGCCCGACCGCATCCAGTGGAACGCGAGCGAGGCGTACGGCCGCTCGGCCAACTCTCGGCCCTTACGGCTGCTGCGATGGGTGCCGAAGTGCCAGCCGCGCTCATCGGCGTCGTGCAGCATCACCGTGCGCTGGGACGGGCGGCAGTCGGCGCCCGCCGTGGCCAGGGTCATGGTGTGCGGCCCGGGTTCGCCCGCCTCGGCGGCCTCCCGCAGCCACCGCCGGAAGAGCGGAAGCGGCGTGTCCGGGGCGCTGGCCGGATCGAAGACGGGCAGTTCGCCCGCCTGGGGTACGCGCAGGCCGTGTAGCAGTGCGCGGAATGCCTCATCCTCGTTCTCGCTCATCGGCTCCCCATCCGATCACCCGAGAGGGGCCGGGGCAAGCGGGGGCATACGTACGGCCGGGGCGGGTCCGTCAGCCGCGGCCCAGGACCACCGTGCCCGCCGAGCAGAACCAGCCCCCCGTGCCCGACGCCACGGCCAGCTCCGGCAGCCGTCCGCCCGCCTTGCGCACCTGTCGCTCCCCGGCCTCGCCGCGTAGCTGTCGTACCGCCTCGACCAGCAGGAACAGTCCGCGCATCCCCGGGTGGCAGGCGGAGAGGCCGCCGCCGTCGGTGTTGGTCGGCAGCTCGCCGTCCCGCGTCAGCCGCCCCTTCTCCACGAACGCCCCGCCCTCGCCCTTGGCGCAGAAGCCGAGGTCCTCCAGCGTCACCAGGGTCATATAGGTGAAGGCGTCATAGAGCTCGGCCACATCGATGTCCGACGGCCGGACGCCCGCCCGCGCGAAGGCCGCCCGCCCGGAGGCCGCGGCCGGGGAGACCGTGAAGTCCTCCCATTCGGACATGGTGGTGTGCGAGACGGCCGTGCCCGAACCCAGCACCCAAACCGGGGCCTTCGCCGTGTCCGGTACGTACTCCTCGGCCGCGAGCAGCACCGCGCAGCCGCCGTCCGAGCGGATGCAGCAGTGCAGTTTGGTGAAGGGGTCGGCGATCATCGGGCCGCTCAGGACGTCATCGACCGTGATCGGTTCGCGAAACATCGCATCCGGATTGTGCCCGGCGTTGATACGCGCCTGAACGGCGATGTCCGCCAGCTGTTCGAGTGTGGTGCCGTACTCATGCATATGGCGGCGCGCGGCCATCGCGTACTTGGCGACCAGCGTATGCCCGTACGGGACCTCGAACTGGAGCGGTCCGCGCGCCCCGAAGGAGAGATTCGCGGTGCGGCGGCCCGCGCGGATGTCGGCGCGGGCGGTGGACCCGTAGACGAGCAGAACGGCGCGGGCGTGCCCGGCGGCGATCGCGTCCGCCGCGTGCGCCGTCATGACCTCCCAGG
Organism: Streptomyces sp. NPDC059455; assembly: GCF_042750115.1. Taxonomy (NCBI): domain Bacteria; kingdom Bacillati; phylum Actinomycetota; class Actinomycetes; order Kitasatosporales; family Streptomycetaceae; genus Streptomyces; species Streptomyces sp. NPDC059455. Next base: position 70,225 of record NZ_JBHYVB010000007.1, on the reverse strand, counting down.
TGGAGCCGCCGACGGCCGTCGAGTCGGTCCAGGTCGGCCGCAGCCCCAGATACTCGGCCACCTCGACCGGCGCGAGGGTGCCGAGCCCCGCCGAGGCGAGGCCGTCGACGACCGACCGGTCGAGACCGGAGTCGGCGAGAGCCCGGCGGGCGGCCTGGGCGTGGAGGGCGTAGGGGGTGGCCCTGTCGACGCGGCCGCAGTCGGAGAGGGAGACGCCGACGACGGCGACCTTACGGTTGCGCTGCGCTGCGGACGGCATGAATCTGACGGTACATCAGATTTGCTGGAGCGGAAGGGGCGCATGCGCCCCGCGGTGGGCGCCCGCGAGCACCGGGACGCCGCCGGGGGCGGGAGCGCGCCGAGGGCCAGGGGGAAGGGGGTGGCCCGGACGATCTCCCGTATGGCCGTGCTCGCGCCTCGAGCACAAGCCCCGTCCGGGCCACGCGTGAGGCGCCCGGCTACTGCAGGAACTGCCCCACGCAAGCGGCGATCGCCACCAGGAGGCTCAGCACTCCGATCACGACCTGCCACCTGTCCGGGCCGGTCCACCGGGCGTCGCTCGTCTCCTGCGTGCTCCGATCGTCCATTACCCCTCCTCGCTCCTCCGACAGGCCCCGGAGGACAGGGCCACCGCCGGTCCGGTCGTGCTCCGGCGGAGGATGCGGGGAGGAACGTGGTGGGGCGGCAGCAGCCTAGCCGCGGATGGGGCGGGAGGGGTGGGAAAGTCCGGAGCTCATCCCTAGTATGACGGCCCGTCAGAAAACGGAGGTGCTCGCCGATGGACGCCGCGTTCACCGAGGAACAGGACGAGATCCGCCGTACGCTGCGCACTCTGCTGCGGGAGCGGTGCGGGCCGGACGAGGTCAAGGCGGCGGTCCAGACCGCGCCCGGCTATGACGAGGCCCTGTGGCGGCAGCTCGCCCGGACGCTCGGGCTGCCGGGCCTCGCCCTTCCGGCGGCGTACGGGGGCGTCGGCTGCGGCGTCACCGAACTCGCGCTGGCCTGTGAGGAGACCGGGCGGGTGCTGCTCCCCTCGCCGCTCCTGGCCACCGCCGTGTTCGCCGCGCCCCTGGTCGCCGGGCTCGGGACGGAGGCGCAGCGCGCCGAGCTGCTGCCGCGCATCGCGGAGGGCGCCCTTACGGCGGCCCTCGCGGTGCCGGGGCGCGCGCTGCCCGAAGCGCTGGGGCTCGTAGGAGCGCGGGACGGCGCGTGGGCCGGTGGGGGGCGCGCGGGGGGTGTCCAGGCGCGCCCGGACCGGGAAGACGGCACGGGGTGGCGGCTGTACGGGCAGGTGGAGCAGGTGCCGGGCGGGCACAGCGCCGAACTGCTGCTGGTCGCCGCCCGCGCCGGGGGCTATACGCGCGGGCGGACACTGCTGTTCCTCGTCCGGGCGGGGGCGGACGGACTGGCCCGCACCCGGCTGACCGCGCTCGACGCCACCCGGCCGCAGGCCCGGATCGAGCTGCGGAACGTCTCGGCCGAGCTGCTGGGGGTGGACGACGGCGGGAGCGGGAGCGGGGAGGCGGTGGCCGGGGCGCTGGCGGCCGTGGGCACGGCGGCCGCGGCCGTGCTCGCCGCCGAGGCCGTGGGGGCGGCGGACGCGGCCCTCACGCGGACGGTCGAGTATGTGCGGGCGCGTGAGCAGTTCGGCCGTCCCATCGGCTCCTTCCAGGCGGTCAAACACCGGCTGGCGGATGTGTACGTCGCGGTGCAGGCGGCCCGTTCGGCGGCGTACTACGCGGCATGGGCCGCGGCCGAGGGCGGTGCGGGCGGCACGGACGCCGCGGTCGCGGGCGGGCTGGCGCTCGCGCAGGCGCTGGAGGCACAGCGCACGGCGGCGGCCGAGGCGGTGCAGCTGCACGGCGGTATCGGCTTCACCTGGGAGCATGACGCGCATCTCTACTTCAAGCGGGCCGCCTCGGACGAGCTGCTCTTCGGTCCCGTCCACCGGCTGCGGGCCCGGGCCGCGGAACGGGAGGGGCTCTTCGGCGCGGCCGATCGCGCTCCTTACGGCGGCCATGAAGGGCGCGGCGGGAGCGGCGGAAGCGGCGGGAGCGGCGGTCCCAACGGGGACGGCAGGCACGGTGGGCCGGACGGGCGAGACGGGCCGGACGGGCGAGACGGGCCGGACGGGCGCGATGGGCTGCGTAAGGCGGTGACGGTCTGATGGCCGGTTACGGCGTGAAGCTGGTCCGTAAGGTCTCCTCGACCCGCGCCTTCGCCAAGGTCGCGCCCCATGTCATCCCCGCGTTCGACCGAACGGTCCACCGGCTGACCCGCGGCAAGGTGCTGCCGAGCGCGCGGATGTTGCCTGGCGTGATCCTTACGGCGCGCGGCGCGAGGTCGGGGCTCCCCCGCCGTACGCCGCTGGCCTGCATGCCGGAGGACGGCGGTACCTGGATCCTGATCGGCAGCAACTTCGGCCGACCGGGCCATCCGGTCTGGACCACGAACCTCCTGAAGCACCCGGAAGCGGAGATCAGCCAAGGGGGCCGGGACATCGCCGTCCGGGCACGGCTACTGGAGGGCGCCGAACGCGAGGCCGCCTGGGCCGCGGTCCTCGCCTTCTGGCCGCCCTACGCGACCTACCAGTCCCGGGTGGACCGCGAGATCCGCCTCTTCCGCCTCCACCGCGTCGAGGAGGGCTGAGCCGGCCCGCCGGGGCCGTGGGGAGGGCTGGGCCGGTCCCTCCGCTTCGGGGGCGCCCAGCGCCTCGGCGCGGTCCCCGTTCCCTCCCCCGTGGTCGAGCCCATGGTCAAACCGACCGGTGACCGCAAAGGGCCGCGGTGGGGGACATGGGGGTGGTTAACGCCGGGGGGGGCCACCCAGTGGGGCCCGCCCCGGCGCCGGGCGGGGGGGGGGGCGGGCGTGTGGCGGGGGGGGGGGGGGGGGGGAGGT
>NZ_JBHYVB010000007.1:55962-67317 GCF_042750115.1 Streptomyces sp. NPDC059455 | reverse complement strand
CCCGCGCGCCGGCGGCGCGCGGGGGGGCCCGCCGCCGGGCCCCCCCCCCCCCCCCGCCGCGGCGTGACAGGACGTGCGGGCCCGGCCGGGCAGCCGGCCGGGAGGGGCCGGGGAAGGGAGGCCGTGGGGAGGGGCGCGGATTCGTTACTTCGGCGGCTTGCGGCCGGTGATGCCGAGGTGGACGAGCCAGGTCAGGCTCGGCCTGAGGTCGGTCTGCTTGACGCCCCAGCTCTGGAAGCCCTTCTGGTGCGCCGCGACCGACGCCAGCATGGCGACCAGCGAGCCCGCGATGGCCCCGGGGTTGAGGTCCCCGTCGATCCGGCCCTTGGCCTGCTGTTCCTTGACGGCGTCCGTCAGGGAGTTGGTGACGGAATTGAGGATCTTCATGCGGATTTTGTAGAACCGCTTGTCACCCTCGGCGGCGCCCAGATCGACCACCCTCAGGATGGCGTCGTGTTTGCGCCAGAAGGAGAGGAACCCCTCGACCAGGTCCTCCGCCGCGGTCGCCCCCGACTTGCCGGCCCATGAGCGGTCGGCGACCAGATCGGTGAGGTTCGCGCCCTCCTTCGCCATCTCCTCGGCGAGCTCGAGGACCGCGCCCTCCACATCGGGGAAGTACTGGTAGAACGTCGCAGGCGAGGTCCCTGCCTTACGTGCGACATCGATGACCTTGACGTCTCGATACGGGGAGGTGCTGAGCATCTCGCCGAGGCAGTCGAGCAGCTTCTGCCGCGTCGCCTGCCCGCGACGACCGGCCACCCGCCCGTCGACTGTGCGTACTTGTCCTGTCATGCCGTCAGCTTACCGAGGGGTGATCGGAGCGCGATTCGGCTGCGTGCAAATGGGGTTAGGGCGGGATGAGGAGGTTTGTGAACCTCGCTGAGCAGGCTGGAATGGCTGATTCCGGCCCCTGTCCACAGTCGTCAAGCCCTCAATCACCGCTCACCCACACGTGTGAATCGTGTTATCAACAGCCTGTGGATAACAACGGTGGATGACGAGGTCGGATCCGTCTCCGAGCCAAAAGGATTGGCCAAATATTTCGAGTTCCGGGGCGAGCAGACCGGGCGATCCCCCGTTAGCGTGGCAAGTGAGATGAACGAACCAAGCGGTTCCAAATGCGCGCCAACCATCTCCAAACGGGCTGTGAGCAAGCTCCGAGGTGAGCGGGCTCCAAGGTGAGCAGGCTCCAGGGCGAACGGGCTCCGAGGCGAGCAAGTCCGAGGACCGAGGGACGCGGGAGGATCCGGGCCATGGCGGCATTCGCGGAAGGCGTGCCCTGCTGGGCGGATGTGCTGCTGTCCGACCTCGCGGCGGGCCGGCGCTTCTACGGTGAGCTCTTCGGCTGGACCTTCCAGGAGATCGCCACCGACTACGGCACGTTCACCCGGGCCCTCCTCGGCGGTAAGGACGTCGCGGGGCTGGTGCCCAAGCCGGACGGCCGGATGCCTACCGTCTGGAACATCTACTTCGCCGCCCAGGACGCCGCCGCGACCGCCGTACGGATCCGCGAGGCCGGTGGCCGGGTGATCACCCCGCCGGTGTGGATCGACGAGTTCTGCGTCATGGCGACGGCCGCCGACCCGGGCGGCGCCGTCTTCGGGATCTGGCAGGCGGGCAGCCACGCCGGCTTCGCGCGGCGCGGCACGCCCGGTTCGTACGGCTGGACCGAGGTCCACACGCGTCAGCCGCGCGCCGTGGACGCCTTCTACCGGGCGGTCTTCGGCTACGGGATGACGCCCTCCGCGCCGCCGTCCGTAGGGCCCTCCAGAGAGCCTCCCGCGCCGCCGTCCGCAGCGCCCTCCACAGCGCCCTCCACGCCACCCCCAGGCGCGTCCCCCGCACCGCCCTCCGCCGGGGGCGCACCGGCCGACGTGGTCCTGTGGACGCTGCGCGGGGAGCCCCCGGACCCCCGTCACGCGATCGGCGGACGCGTCGTGATGGGTGAGGAGTACCCGGCCGTTCTGCCCGCCCACTTCCTGACGTACTTTGTGGTGGCGGATTGCGATCAGACGCTGCGCACGGTCGACAGGCTGGGCGGGCGGGTTCTCAAGACCGCCGAAGATACGCCGTACGGGCGTTTCGCGGTCCTTGCGGACAATCAGGGCGCGGCCTTCGCCGTCATCGACACCTCGACGGCGGGCTGAACCCGGGGCGAATAACTGGGCGATACGGGCCTGCGGGCACTTGGATGGTCCCCGGTCGAACCGGACGGACCCCGGCTCCGTATCGCCCGATGACACGACGATTCGCCCCCGGGTTCGCAACCGCCGCCTTCGCCAGAGAGAATGCAGGATGCGTGCCGCCGGTTGGTTTGTCGGTGAGACGCTGCACGGGGCTGTATTTTTTCAAGCCCCCACGGGGAGGTGGCAGGCAAGTGGTGGAGCAGCTGACGCAGCACGATCCGAGGCGGATCGGCCCTTTCGAGGTGCTCGGCCGTCTCGGCGCGGGCGGCATGGGGCTGGTCTATCTGGCCCGCTCGGCATCGGGCCGACGGGTCGCGATCAAGACGGTCCGGACCGAGCTCGCCGAGGACCAGCTGTTCCGTGTCCGATTCACCCGTGAGGTGGAGGCGGCCCGCGCGGTCAGCGGGTTCTATACGGCCGCGGTCGTGGACGCCGATCCGCGCGCCGCGGTGCCGTGGCTGGCCACGGCCTATGTGCCCGCGCCCTCCCTCGAGGAGATCGTCAACGAGTGCGGGCCGATGCCGGCCCAGGCGGTGCGCTGGCTGGCGGCCGGGGTCGCCGAGGCGCTGCAGTCCATCCATGGCGCGGGCCTGGTCCACCGGGATCTGAAGCCGTCCAATGTGCTGGTCGTCGAGGACGGCCCGCGCGTGATCGACTTCGGTATCGCCTCCGGTGTCTCGAACACCCGGCTGACGATGACCAACGTCGCGGTCGGCACCCCCGCCTATATGTCCCCCGAACAGGCGCGCGACTCGCGCAGTGTGACGGGCGCGAGTGACATCTTCTCGCTCGGCTCGACCCTGACCTTCGCGGCCACCGGGCATGCCCCCTTCCACGGCGCCAACCCGGTGGAGACCGTGTTCATGCTGCTGCGCGAGGGCCCTGACCTGGCCGGGCTGCCCGATGAGCTGCGGCCGCTGATCGAGTCGTGCATGCAGATGGAGCCCGAGCGGCGGCCGTCCCCGGCCGATCTGCAGTCCCAGCTGGCACCGCATCTGTTCGCCTCCAACGCCGACGACAGCGGTACGGCCTCGGCCTGGCTGCCGCCCGGCGCCGTCGCGCTCATCGAGCGCAAGCGCAGCGGCCGCAACCAGGTGCGCGGCTCCTCCCGGCCCGCGGCCGGAGGCGGCCGCCCCAGCGGGCACGCCGGAGACGCGGGCAACGCCGGAAGCGCCGCGAGCGCGGGCAGCCGCCCGTCCGCGCCGCTCCCGCCGGAGCGTCCGCCCACGCCGCCGCCCTCGTACGCCCCCGCCGCGGGAGCCGCCCCGGACGGCCATGGCGGGCGGCACGGCGCGGCCGCGGGCGGGCCCGTCGGTCCGAGCGGCTGGGAGCCCGTGGGTGTGGGCGATCCGCGCGGCGGCCTGCGCGCGCCGGAGGCCGCGAGCCCGCCCAGCGCGCTGGGCTCCATCGGACCCGGGCGGCATGCCGCCCCGTCCGCCGCTGCCCCGCCCGCCGCCGCTGCCCCGCCCGTCGCCGCGGCGCCCGCTCCGGCGCCCGCCGGGGCCGACGGGTCGGTGCGGCTGCCCGGTTCGCAGGTGCCGATCGGCCCGGGGCTCCGGGCCGCCGACGCGCGGGACCCGCAGGCGCAGCACGGCACCGGGCCCGCCACCGGCTGGGTACGCCCGCCGGCCGGGGTGACGAGCGGAGGGCTGAACGGGGGCGACGGCATGGCCGCCGTCCCGCCGCCGACCCACTCCCCGTCGGCCGAGCCGCCCGAGCCGCCCGGTGGAGCCGGGCACGGCCGCTGGCGCCCGTGGCGGTTCCGCATGTCCAACGACGTATGGGGCACCCCGGCGGTCGCCGGCGAGCTGCTGTACGTGACCTCGTTCGAGGTGCACGCGCTGGACGTGGGCACCGGCCGGCGCCAGTTCAAGACCCGCGACGTGGCATGGGCGATGGCCGTGGCGAACGGCCGGATCCACGCCTCCGACGGCCCCACGCTGTACGCGCTGGACGCGGAGGACGGCGCCGAGCGCTGGCGGCTGTCGACCGATGGCTGGGTCTACTCCCTGAAGGTCGACCGCGGCACGGTCGTCACCGGCACGCGCGGCGGTGGCGTCCAGGCGTGGGAGGCGGCCAACGGCGAGCTGCTGTGGGAGATGCAGGGCCTCCAGACCGACTTCGAGACGCCCGAGTCCGGCCCGGCCGTTCACGACGGCACGGTGTATGTGTGGGCGGACGCGCGGCTGCGCGCCCTGGAGGCGCGCACCGGCGCGGAGCGCTGGTCGTATCCGGTGGGGGACGCGGCGTCGTGCGGCGGGGTGCCGCTGCGTCTGCTGGCGGCGCCCGACGGGGTGGTCTACGTCTCGGCGGGGACGCGGGTGCTCGCGCTCGACATCGCCCGCGGGGATGTGCGGTGGCGTTTCGAGGCGCCCGCCGTCTTCCTGTGCGCCCCCGCGTACGCGCCGGGGCCCGCGGTGACCGGCGGCGGTATCTACATCGCCGACTATCTGGGCACGGTGTACGCGCTGGACGCGGCGAACGGCCGCGACCGCTGGCGCATCGCCACCGAGGCCCGGCAGTCGATCGAGCCGGTGCTGGTGGCCGACGGCTCGGTCCATCTGGGCAGCGGCAGCGCGCTCTACACGCTCGACGCGGTCACCGGCACGCCCAAGTGGCGGTTCGCGGCGGGCGGTGAGGTGATCGGCTCGCCGGTGGTCGCCGACGGCCGGGTCCACTTCGGCTCGGCCGACCACTGCCTCTACACGGTGGACGCGGCGGGCGGACAGCTGCGCTGGAAGCTGGCGACCGGCGGCGAGATCACCGGGTCCCCGGTGGCCGCCGGGGGCGTGGTGTACGCGTGCAGCAAGGACCGCTGTGTCTACGCGCTGGACGCGGTCAAGGGCACGGGCCAGTCCCGCCCGTCGGGCGGCCGGGCCTGATCGATCCCCGGGTGACGCGACAAGACGGCCACGCGACGGGGCGGCGGTGTGGCGAGGCGGCGACGCGACGCGACGAGGCGGTGACGCGGTCACGCGGCGGCGCACCGGAGACAGCAGGTCGCAGGCCGTGTCCCTGACAATTGCTGCTACGGTTGCGGGCGTTCATCGACCTCCTGGGAGCCGGGAGGTCGATGGGTAAGTCTGCGCGGTCTTCGGGGGAACGGGGTCTGTGATGCGGCGTGGTCTACGGCTGGCGGCCGTGCTCACCGTGGTGCTGGTGGCGCTCACCGGGTTCAAGGGGCGTGGCCATGGCCACGGGGGTGGCGGAGGCGGCTGCTCCAGTTCGTCCTCGCACCACTCGTCGGGGTCGGGCTCCGGTTCCGGCTCGGGTGGTTACTCGGATTCCGACGACGAGAGCTCCACCACCGGTTCGGGCTCCGGCGGCTCGCGCTACCGCGACTACGACGATGACGACTACGGCGACAGCGCCTCCAGCGGCTCGTCGGGCGGCTCGGCGTCGTCCTACGAGCCCCAGGCGACGGTCGTCGCCTGTGCCGAAAAGGGCAAGGACAAGAGCGGCCGTCCGGCGGCGACCGTGAAGGTGCGCAACCGCTCGGGCACGGCCGGGACCTACCTGGTGGACATGAACTTCCAGGACCGGGGCGGCATGACCCTCACCTCCGGCCGCGCCGATGTACGGGTCCCCGCGGGGAAGTCGCGGACCGTAAGGGTGCCGCTCGACGAGCCCTCGGTTGTGGGAACCGTGGTGCGGTGCGAGGTCGTCTCCGTCCTCTGAGAGCCGGGACAGGCGCGCTGACATGTGACTTTGGGGTAGGAAAACCCGTTGCTAGGGTGGCGTGCACTTGTCAACAGGCTGCACTTGGCTTGAATGTGTCTTTCAACGGGGGTAATACCATGCAACGCCGCTCCATGCGCATATGCGCCATCGCCCTGGTCGGGCTCATCGCGCTGACCGGCTGCGGAAAGAAGAAGGGCGGAAGCCACGACGGCGGCCTCGGGGGCTTTGTCTCGGGCGGGAGCGGGGGCAACGACAACCCGGCGTCCGGTCCCACCGACCTGCCCACGGACCTCCCCAGCGGCATGCCCACCGATCTGCCCAGCGGCGCGCCCTCCGATCTGCCGTCCTACGACGCCCCCACGCCCTCCTACACCTACTCCGCGCCGCCCACCTACAACTCGGACGGCACGAACGACATCACCGCCACCGGCTGCGACTACGACGAGTCGAGCCGTTCGTTCCAGTACACCCTCAACCTCAGGAACCCCGAGACGCAGTCCATGCACTACTCGATCACCATCGAGTGGGAGGACCAGAACGGCGGCAGCCTGCTGGGCTCCGACTACAAGTCCGTCACCGTGGCGTCCGGCAGCAGCCAGACCCTCAGCGCCACCTCCTACCGCACCCTCACCCAGCAGACGTCCTTCACCTGCAAGGTCACCTCGGCGCTCAAGTACCCGAGCTCCACCTGAGGCCCTGGGCCGATCGGTACGAGGCGGACGGCCTCACCGCGTACGGAAGCCGGGCGTGCGGGTCGCGAAGAGCGCGGCCTGGCGCTCCGGCGGCAGATTGCCCAGCGCGATCAACTGCGGGGCGTGCGCGAGCGCCTGGGCCAGCGCCGCCTCCTTCGCCGCCCATAGCGCCCTTACGGTGCCCTGAACCGCCTCCGTCGGGTACGACGCGATGACCGACGCGGCGCGGATGGCCGCCGTAAGGGCCTCACCGGCCGGGGCCACCTCGCTGACCAGGCCCGTCTCATACGCCCGTCGGGCCGAGAGCCGTTCCGCCGTTCCCATCAGCGCCATCCGCGCGACCTCGCCCATGGGCATCCGCTGCGCCATGTAGACGGCCTCATAGGCGCTGACCATCCCATAGCTGGTGTGTGGGTCGAAGAAGGCCGCCGTCTCGTCGGCGACGATGAACTCGGCCTCGCCCAGCAGATAGAACGCCCCGCCGCAGGCCATCCCGGCCACCGCCGCGACCACCGGCTTCCACAGGTCGTTCGCCTTGGGCCCGACGGTGCGCAGTGGATCGTCCATCGCGTAGGGCGACGGTGGCTGCGCGACCTCCACCGAGCGGTCGATGCCGGTGCTGAAGGCCCGGCCGCCCGCGCCGGTGAGGACGACGGCCCGGACCGCGTCGTCCTGGCGGAAGCGCCGCCATGCGGCGGTCAGTTCCGAGACCGTCTCCAGGTCGATGGCGTTGTGCCGCTCGGGCCGATCGAGGGTGACGACCGCGACGCCGTCCTCCGCCACCCGTATGCGGACCGTCATGGCCGCTCCAGCAGCCAGCGCACCACCGTGAGCCCGCCCTCCGCCTCATGGAAGGCGGCCTTCACGGGCGCGCCGATGCGGATCCGCTCCGGCGGGACCGAGTTCAGCGCGGCGTCCGCGGAGGCGACCAGATTGCCCACCAGCCGGATGCGCGGGGCGTCCGCGAGCTCCACGAGGACGACGTTGTACGGCGCCTGTGCCGCGTAGGCGGGCAACAGCGGGGGATGGGGCAGCACATACGACCAGATCCGGCCACGGCCGCTCATCTTTTTCCACAGGCTCTCGAAGGACTGGCAGTGCGGGCAGCAGGGCCGGGGCGGAAAGCGCGGTTCGCCGCAGTCGGCGCAGCACTGGACGCGCAGTTCGCCGCGCGCCGCGTAGGCGAAGAAGGGCGCCCCGTCGTCGTCGGGCACGGGCGCCAGCAGCCCATCGGCCGGGTCGCCCCCGCCACTCGCGGCCCTCGTCGTTTCCGTTTGTGTCATGCCGTCGTTCAACTCCTCAGCAGCAGAGCCGATGTGGGAACCCCTTCACCCGCCGTGACCAGGCAGGTCGTGGCGCCGGGGACCTGGGCGGTGCCGTTGCCGCGCAGCTGTCTGACGCCCTCGGTGATGAGGTTGAAGCCATGGACGTACGCCTCGCTGAGGCCGCCCCCGCCGGTGTTGAGCGGCAGCCGTCCGCCGATCTCCAGCGCGCCGCCCTCGGTGAAGGCGGCGCCCTCGCCGCGGGCGCAGAAGCCGTAGCCCTCCAGGGAGAGCGGGATCAGTGCGGTGAACGCGTCGTAGATCTGTGCGACATCCACGTCCTGTGGCCCGAAGTCGGCGGTTTTCCACAGCCGGCGGGCGGCGGTCCAGGAGGGGCCGGTCAGTGGGTCGTCGTTCCAGTAGTTGACCATCCCGTGGTGCTGGGCGGGCAGCCCCTGGGCGGCGGAGTGGACGTACACGGGCCGGTGCCGGCAGTCGCGCGCCCGCTCGGCCGACACCAGCACACAGGCCAGGGCGCCATCGGTCTCCAGGCAGTTGTCGAAGAGGCAGAGCGGTTCGCTGATCCATCGCGCGGTCATATACATCTCGCGGGTCAGCGGGCGGTCGTACATCATCGCGGCGGGGTTCTGGTTGGCCCGGTTGCGGCAGGCCAGCGCCACATTGAACAAGTGATCGCGGGTCGCGCCGTACTCATGCATATAGCGCCGGGCCAGCAGCCCGATCTCATCGGCCGGGCGCAGCAGCCCGTACGGCCGGGTCCACTGGGCCGGGGTGGGCAGCTGCACCTGGGTGTTGGTCCAGGGGCGCCGCCCGCTGCCGCGTTTGCGGGACCGCCAGGCCACTCCGACGCTCGCCTGCCCGGTGGCGATCGCGGCGGCCAGGTGCGCGACGGTCGCACACGAACCGCCGCCCCCGTACCCGACCTTGCCGAAGAAGGTCACGTCCCCGGCGCCGATGGCCTTGGCGATCTCGACCTCGTCGGTCTCCTCCATGGTGTACGAGGCGAAGGCGTCCACCTCGGACGGGGCGATGCCCGCGTCGTCGAGCGCGGCGAGGATCGCCCGGCAGGCGAGGGTCTTCTCGGACTCTGGGAGGCGTTTGGCGAAGGGGGTCTGCCCGATACCGGCTATCGCCGTCGCGTCCTTCAAGGCCGCCGTCGCCCTTGTCGCCCCCATGGCCACCTCCGTGGTCGCGTTCACCGGTGCTGACAGCGGGGAAGGCTACCGCTAATCTGACGGGTAGTCAGCTACTGGGGTCGTCCGTCCCGGGTTCCGGGGAGGGGAGCGGTCCGATGGAACCGATGAAGCAGGGGCACACCATCCCGGCCCTGATCCGGGCGGCGGTCGAGCGGTACGGCCCGGACGAGGCCGTCGTCGAGGGCCGCGCCCGGATCTCGTACGCGGAACTCGGCGCCCGGATCGAGCGCGCCGCGGCCGCGTGCGTCGCCTCGGGCCTCGAACCGGGCGACCGCGCCGCGATCTGGGCGCCCAACACCACCGACTGGATCGTGGCGGCGCTCGGCGCGGTCACCGCGGGCGGGGTGCTGGTCCCGGTCAACACCCGCTTCAAGGGCGGCGAGGCGGCGTATGTGCTGCGCCGCACCCGGGCCACGCACCTGTTCATCACGGGCACCTTCCTGGGCACCTCGTATGTGGCGTCCCTGCGCCGGGCGGCGGGGCAGGGGCCGGGTCACGGCCCCCTGCCCGGCCTGCCCTATCTGCGGGAGGTGGTCGTCCTCGCGGACAACGGCCCGGAGGACTTCCGCACCTGGAAGGACTTCCTGGCGCTGGGCGACGCCGTGCCGCCGGAGGAGGTCCGCTCCCGGGCGCAGGCGGTGCGCCCCGCGGACCCCTCCGACATCACCTTCACCTCCGGCACCACCGGTCACCCCAAGGGCGTCGTAACCAGGCACTCCCAGACCGTGCGGGTCTTCGACACCTGGAGCGAGATCACGGGGCTGACGGCGGGCGATCGCTATCTCATCGTGAACCCGTTCTTCCACACCTTCGGCTACAAGGCGGGCATCATCGCCTGTCTGAGCCGCGGTGCGACGATGGTGCCGCAGCCGGTGTTCAGCGTGGAGACGGCCCTGGCCAATATCGCCGCCGAGCGCGTCACCGTACTCCCCGGCCCGCCCACCCTCCACCAGTCCCTGCTCGACCACCCCGCCCGCGCCGCCCACGACCTGTCCACCCTGCGCCTGGTCGTCACCGGCGCCGCCGTGGTCCCGCTGCAACTGGTGGAGCGCCTGCGCTCGGAGCTCGGGGTCGCCACCGTGCTGACGGCGTACGGTCTGACGGAGGCGTCCGGCACCGTCACGATGTGCCGCCGCGGCGACCCGCCCGAGGTCATCGCGGGCACGGCGGGCCGCGCGATCCCGGACACCGAAATCAAGATCGCCACGGCCACCGGACGTGAACTCCCCCCGGGGCGACCGGGCGAGGTCTGGGTCCGCGGCTACCACGTCACATCCGGCTACTTCGAGGATCCGATCGCCACGTCCCGCACCATCACCCCCGATGGCTGGCTGCGGACGGGCGATGTCGGGGTGATGGACGAGCAGGGCAATCTGCGCATCACCGATCGCATCAAGGACATGTTCATCGTCGGCGGCTTCAACGCCTATCCCGCCGAGATCGAGCAACTCATCGCCCGCCACCCGGATGTGGCCGACGTCGCCGTGATCGGCATCCCCGATCCGCGCCTGGGCGAGGTGGCCAAGGCGTACGCGGTCCGCCGCCCGGACTCGACGCTGACGGCGGACGACCTGATCGCCTGGTCGCGCCGCGAGATGGCCAACTACAAGGTGCCCCGGCAGGTGGAGTTCCTCCCCGAACTGCCGCGCAACGCCAGCGGCAAGGTCCTCAAGGCGAAGCTGCGGGCGGGGCGGTCACTGTCCTAGGGACCTAGTGGCCTAGGGACCTGGTGGTCTAGTGGCCTGGTGGTCTAGTGGCCTGGTGGTCTAGTGGCCTGGTGGTCTACGGACCTGGTGGTCTAGGGACCTGGTGGCCCCAGGGCCCGCTGCCCCGGGAGCGGCAAGGGACGAGGGGCCGAGCGCTCCGGCCCGGCCCCTCACCGCTCACCGGGGGGCGACAGGCATGTGCTCGTCCTGCACGCTCAACAGACCCCCCTGCTCGGCCGTTACGGACTGGCCGGGCGACGGCATGTGCTCGTCGGCGAGGGCCGGGGCCGAGGCGCCGAGGGCGGCGGCCGTTGCGATGGCGAACACGACGAGGATCTTCTTTGTTCTGGTCATATGACTCTCCATGAGAAGCAAGATTGCTATCCAAAAAGAAATCTAATGATGAAGTGCCCGTTTGTAAGCCATTCTCACCGAAAATGGGTTCGACTTGAGGAAATACCTCGTCATGGCGACCCACGCGACAGCAGGGATCGGCGGGGGGGGGGGGGGGGGGTTGTTGACCAAGCCCGACCCCCGGGGCACCACTCGGTGGAGCCCCACCCCCGGCCCGCGGTCAGCCCCACCCGCGGGCACCCCCAACCCCGGATACG
>NZ_JBHYVB010000007.1:28247-55952 GCF_042750115.1 Streptomyces sp. NPDC059455 | reverse complement strand
TCCCTCGACTTGGCCACCCCCGCGCCAGCTGGTAGGGGGGTCGTGGGCACCCCCTCCGTGCCATCGACGGACCGATCCCTGCGAAGTGCCCCGTGGGCCCTGTGTGTTGCTCCCGCCTGCCTGCTGCCTACCCGTTACGCCGTCTTGTTCTTGGCGGTCAGAGGCTTGGGCGCCGGCGCGTGCTCGTCCTGGGTGGAGAGCTGCGGCGGCACGGGCGCGTGCTCGTCCTTGGCGGTCAGGGGCTTGGGTGCCGGCGCGTGCTCGTCCTGGGTGGAGAGCTGCGGCGGCACAGGGGCGTGCTCGTCCTTGGCGGCCAGCGGCCTCGGGGCGGGCGCGTGCTCGTCCTGCGTGGTGAGCTGCGGCGGCACGGGCGCGTGCTCGTCGAGCGGCCGGTAGGCGTCGGACTCTGGCTTCTTGTCCTGGGTCATGCGGATCAGCTCCATGGGATAGGGCGGCAGGTTGTGTGGCGACGCCCGCCCGGCGACTCCCCCGTGGGTCGCCGGACGGGCATCTCAGGGCTGCTCACGCTAGTGGTGAGACCCGACAACCGACCCGTCTGCCCCCCGCGGGGACGGATCGACTGCTTCAACAGTGACCGTCGGCGATAAACGATTGATGAACGCGGTGTCGCAGGGCGCTACGCGATCGCGCCGCCGGTTGCGCGGCCGCCGTCGAGCCACCCGACACCGCCGCCCGAGCCGCCCGATACCGCCGCCCGAGCCGCCCGTTGCGCGGCCGCGGGCCTTACGCGCCTGCGGGCCTTACGCGGCCGCCGGCCCGTTACGCGGCCGCCGCGGGCTCCAGGAGCCCGCGCACCTCGTCCGCCTCGGCGGCGCCCAACTGCTCGTGGATGGAGAGCGCCTCGCGCCAGCAGGCTTCGGCGCGGCCGGTCTGGCCGATCGCGATGAGCGCCTTGCCCAGCACGGTCAGCACGATCGCCCGCCGCCATTCGCCGCCGATGCCGCGCAGGGCGAGGGCCTGTTCGGCGTGCGAGGCGGCCTGCGCCGGCCGGTTCACCGTGAGGTGGGCCTCCGCGATGCGCTGGTGGGTCATCCCCTCCCACAGGGGCTGACGGCTTTCGTGGAACAGGGACAGCGCGTCCGTCAGGTGTGCGAGTGCCTCGTCCGGGCGTCCCGCCCGGGTCAGGACCAGGCCGAGCGCGTACTTGCCGTTGGCCAGGCGCAGGGTGCGCCCCAGGTCCTCGTAGATCTTGACGCCCTGCCGGGCCAGTTCGACGGCGCTCGCCACCCGGGCCAGCTCCAGGTGGACGCGCGACAGATTGCACAGGGCGCTGGCCTCGCCCGGCGCGTTGCGGTCCTTACGGAAGGCGGTGATGGCCTGGAGGAGGTGGGTCTCCGCCTCGTTGAGCCGCTGCTGGACGAGCGCGATGATGCCGCGCTGGTTCAGCGCGCGGCAGGCGGGGACGGGGTCGTCGGCGGCCAGCCCCAGCGCCGCGGCCCGGCGGGCCTCGTCGTCGGCCTGGTCGTAACGGCCCGCCAGGCTGCGCACATGGGCGAGGAAGGTGCGGGCGCGGCCCTCCGCGTGGGCGTCGTCCTGCACCTGCGCCGCGTCGCTGATGGCGACCGCGGTGATCTCGTACTGGCGCGAATTGGCCCCGGACTCGGCCAGGTCGACCGCCGCCATCAGGAGGTCCGCGGCGCGGCGCAGCGTGTCCGGGCGGGCGGCCGACTGCTGGGCGCAGGCGAGCAGCGGGTCGGACTCGGCGAAGAGCCAGTCCAGCGCGGCCTCGCGGTCCGGGAAGGCCAGGCCGGGGTAGCGCGTCGTCTCCAGGTGGTCCACCAGCCGGTCGCCGGGCCGCTCGAGCCCGTAGACCTCGGCGGCCGTCGCCAGGTAGAAGTCCAGCAGGCGGGACATCGCCGTGTCCCGCTCGGAGGGCGGCTGCTCATCGCGCTCGGCGCAGGCGCGCGCGAAGAGGCGCACGAGGTCGTGGAAGCGGTAGCGGCCGGGGGCGGCGGACTCCAGCAGGCTGGTGTCGACCAGGGATTCCAGGAGGTCCTCGGCGCGGTCGACATCGAGGTCGAGGACGGCCGCGGCCGCCGCCAGCGAGATGTCGGGCCCCTCGGCGAGACCCAGCAGCCGGAACGCCCGTGCCTGCTGGGTCTCGAGCTGGCCGTACCCCAGCTCGAAGGTGGCCTTGACCGCCAGATCGCCCACGCGCAGCTCGTCCAGGCGCCGCCGCTCGTCGGCCAGCTTGCGGGCGAGGACGGACACGGTCCAGGTGCGGCGGGCGGCGAGGCGGGAGGCGGCGATGCGGATGGCGAGCGGCAGGAAACCGCACGCGGCGACGACGTCCATGGCCGCGTCGCGCTCGCTGACGACCCGCTCCTCGCCCACTATCCGCGTGAAGAGGGCCAGGGCCTCCTCCGGGCTCATCACATCCAGGTCGACCAGGTGGGCGCTCTCCAGGTCGACCATCCGGATCCGGCTGGTGACCAGGGCGGCGCAGCCCTCCGTACCGGGCAGCAGGGGACGCACCTGGGCCGCGTCCCGCGCGTTGTCCAGCAGCGTCAGCACGCGGCGGCCGTCCAGCGTGGAGCGGTAGAGGGCGGCGCGCTCCTCGACGCCGTCGGGGATGCTGGAGTCCGGTGTGCCGAGGGCCCGCAGGAAGGATCCGAGGACCGCCTCCGGCTCGGCCGGGGCCGGGCCCGCGCCCTGGAGGTCCACGTAGAGCTGGCCGTCCGGGAAGTGGTGGCGCGCGGTGTGCGCCACGTGGACGGCGAGGGTCGTCTTGCCGACTCCGCCGATCCCCGCGACCGCTGACACGGCCATGACATGCCCTTCGGCGGTGGCCAGGTGGTCGCCCAGCTCCTTCACGAACGCCACTCGGCCCGTGAAGTCCGAGACCGAGGCCGGGAGCTGCGCGGGCCGCACGAAGACCGGCCCGGCCGGGGCCTGCTCCGCGGCGGCGCTCGGCGCGGCGAGCTCGGCATCGGCCTGGAGGATGCGCTGCTGGAGCTCGGAGAGCTCCGCGCAGGGGTCCACGCCCAGCTCCTCGGCCAGCAGCCGGCGGGTGTCGGTGTAGACGGCGAGCGCCTCGGCCTGCCGTCCGCTGCGGTAGAGGGCCAGCATCAGCAGTTCGCGCAGCCGCTCCCGCAGCGGATGGGCGGCGGTCAGGGCGGTCAGTTCGGAGACGGCCTCCGCGTGGTGGCCGAGCTCCAGGTCGAGGTCCAGGCGCGCCTCGACCAGGGACAGATGCCGCTCGGTCAGCCGCACCCGCTGCGTCTCGGCGTACGGCCCCGGCACCTGGGCCAGCGGCTCGCCGTCCCACAGGTCCAGCGCCTTGCCGAACAGCTCGCGCGCCCGCAGCCGGTCCCCCGAGTGCTGGGCCTTCTCCGCCTCGGTGGCCAACTGCTCGACCACGTCGATGTCCAGGGCGCCGAGACCGACGCGGATCGCGTACCCGCCCGACTCGCTGGCCAGCACCTCGGAGTCGGGCCCGAAGGCCTTGCGCAGCCGGGAGGCGTATGTGCGCAGCGCGGCGATCGCCGCGTCCGGGGGGTCGTCTCCCCAGAGGGCGTCGATCAGCTCCGGGGCCGTCGCGGTTCTTCCGCCCCGCAGCAACAGCGCCGCCAGCAGCGCTCGTTGTTGCGGTGAGCCGGTGCTGAGCTGCTGTTCGCTCCGCCACGCCCGGACCGGTCCGAGCACGGTGAAGCGCATGTGCTGCCGCTGCGCCTGCTCCTTGTCGCGGGCCATGTCTCCCCCTGCCTGTGCTTCCCAGTCGCACGGGTCAGTTTGCCTTGTCGGCGGCGGTTACGTCAGTAGGGGCCAGCGGTCTCCACAAGGCCCGCCAGAGTTGTCCGACTTCATATGGCTGGCACACCGTCAGATCGGAAGGTACGGCGGTCAATGGGCCGTCATACCCCCGGGAGGGTCCGAGTGGAGGCGGGTGGCGCCGTGGGGCGGCGCGGCCGACGAGATCGACGAGACCCCCATCAGCGCGCTCACCTCCTCGCGCTCCGGCGACCCCAGGCGCTGGTAGATGGCCAGCGCCTCCTGCCAGCACTCCCTGGCCCGATCGGTCTGGCCGACCGCGGACAGCGCCTTGCCCAGGACCGTCAGCAGCGACCCGCGGCGCCATTCGCCGCACAGGCCCTGCATGGCTAGTGACCGCTCGGCGTGCCATGCGGCCCGGGCCGGACGGCCTGCGGCCAGATGGGTTTCGGCAAGCCGGAAATGGGCCATTCCCTCCCACAGCTGCTGGCGGCTGTCCCGGAATATGCCCAGGGCCTGGGTCAGATGGGTCAGGGCCTCGTCCAGCCGGCCCGTACGGGTCAGCGCTATCCCGAGTGTGTACCGTCCGTTGGCCAGGCGCAGCGAGGCGCCCAGCCGTTGGTAGATCTCGAGCGCCTGCTCGGCCAGCTCCACCCCGGCCTGGGCGCGGCCCTTGTCGATGTGGACGCGGGCGAGGTTGGACAGGGCGCTGGCCTCACCGGCCTCGTTGGCGTCGGCGCGGAAGGCGTCGAGCGCCCGGTTGAAGTACGCCTCGGCCTCCTCCTTGCGGCCCTGGTCCAGGACGATGCTGCCGAGCCGGTTGGGAACGCGGCTGGCGAGCATCGGGTCCCTGGCGGCCAGGTCCAGCGCCCGCTCCAGCTCCCGCTCGGCGTGCTCGAACCGGCCGGTGAAGTAGTACAGATTCCCGAGGGTGGCCCGTGCCCGGGCCTCGGTGCGCACGTCCCCCGCCGACTGAGCCGATTCAATGATCGCCTCGGCCACCCCCTCGTACTGGTAGGACCTGGCCCCCGACTCGGCGAGGTCCAGGGCGGCGGTCAGCAGGTCCGCCACCCGGCGGCGCCGGCCGTCGGCGACGCACTGCCGGGCGCAGGCGATCAGACAGTCCGCCTCGGTGAACAGCCACTCCAGCGCGGCCCCGGACGACTCGAAGGTGAGGCCCGGACGGGTCGTGGGTGCGAGGTGCTCGACGGTGCGGTCGCCCGGCCGCTCGGCGGCGTACACCCGTGCCGCGGTGGCCAGATAGAAGTCCAGCAGACGGGAGAGCGCGGCCTCCCGCTCCGCCTCGGGGATGTCGTCCCGCTCCGCGCACGTCCGCGCGTACAGCCGCAGCAGATCGTGGAGGCGATAGCGCCCCGGCACGGTGGGCTCCAGGAGCGAGGTGCCGACCAGCGATTCCATGAGCGTCCGGGAGGCGGCGTCGTCCAGGCCGAACACGGCCGCCGCGGCGGACAGCGAGATGTCCGGCCCCCCGGCCAGCCCGAGCAGCCGGAACGCCCGCGCCTGCTCCGGCTCCAGCTGGCCGTAGCCGAGCTCGAAGCTGGCCTTGACCGCCAGATCGCCGGCCCGCAGCTCGTCCAGCCTGCGCCGCTCGTCGGCCAGCTTGCGGGCCAGCACGGACACCGTCCAGGTGCGGCGGGAGGCGAGCCGGGAGGCCGCTATGCGGATCGCGAGCGGCAGGAAGCCGCAGGACGCCAGGACGTCCATCACCTCCTCGCGCTCGACGGCCGCCCGCTCCTCGCCCACGATGAGCGCGAAGAGGGAGAACGCCTCCTCCGGGCTCATCACGTCCAGATCGACCAGATGGGCGCCGTCCAGACCGGCCATGGTGGCCCGGCCGGTGACCAGGGTCGCGCAGCCGTGCGGGGCGACGCGGCCGTGCGGGGCCGTGCGGCCGTGCGGGCCGTCGCCGGGGTCGCCGGGGTCGCCGGGCAGGAGCGGCCGGATCTGGTCGGCGTCCCGGGCGTTGTCCAGGAGGACGAGGATCCGGCGGCCCGCGAGCGCCGAGCGGTAGAGGGCGGTGCGTTCCTCGGTGCCGTCCGGGATGGCGGCGTCCGGGATGCCGAGGGAGCGCAGGAAGGCGGCCAGTACGGCGTCGGGCTCGGCGGGGGAGGGGCCCGCGCCCCGGAGGTCCACATAGAGCTGCCCGTCGGGGAAGTGACGGCGGGCCGCGTGGGCCACATGGACGGCCAGCGCGGTCTTGCCGATGCCCCCGATGCCGGAGACGGCGAGCACCGGGGGAGCGCTGCCCTGGGCGGGAGCGCCGCCCTGGGCGGCCAGCAGGCCGCTCAGCTCCCGTACGGCGTCGGCGCGGCCGGTGAAGTCCGGCGCGGCGGCGGGCAGTTGGGCGGGGCGCACGACGGGGGCATTCGCCGCCGGGGGGTCGTGGAGTGCTGTGGGGGCGTGGAGCGCCGTGGCCTCATGGGGTGCCGTGGGCCCGTGCAGTGCCGTGCGCTCGGCGAACTCGGCCGCGATGAGCCAGTCCCGTTCCCCAAGCCGCTTGTCGCCGACCATGGTGCCCCCCGCGCTTACGTTTCCCTGCACCGCCAGTCTGCCCGCTCGACCGGTTATTCGTCAGTAAAGAGCGCGTCTGTCCAGGCCGCGCGCCGGGTGGCGGAAAGCCGCGCGCCGGGTGACTGGCGGCCATGTGCCGGGTGGCCGGCGGTCGCGCGCCGGACGGATGGCGGCCGTGTGCCGGACAGTGGTGCGGCGTGCCGCGATAGCTGACGATCCGTCAGATCAGCGCTACCGTGCAGTCATGGAGAGCTTCCCGAAGATAATCTCGGTGGACGACCACACGGTTGAGCCCCCTCACGTCTGGCGGGACCGGCTCCCGTCGAAGTACCGCGACAGCGGGCCGCGCATCGTCCGGGCGCCGCTGAAGGAGATGACCTTCATCGGCGGCAAGTTCGCCCCGAAGATGGGCGCGCTCGGGGACGACGGGCCGCTCGCGGACTGGTGGGTCTACGAGGAGCTGCACCGGCCGCTGACCCGGCTGGACACCGCCGTCGGCTACGACCGGGACGAGGTCAAGCTGGAGGCCATCACCTACGAGCAGATGCGGCCGGGCTCCTTCTCGGTGCCGGACCGGCTCGCGGACATGGACGTCAACCACGTCCAGTCCGCGCTCTGCTTCCCGACCTTCCCCCGCTTCTGCGGGCAGACCTTCACCGAGGCCCCCGACCGCGAGCTGGGTCTGCTCGGGGTCCGGGCGTACAACGACTGGATGGTGGAGGAGTGGTGCGGCCCCGAGGCCCGGGGCCGGCTGATCCCGCTGATCATCATCCCGCTGTGGGACGCCGAGCTGGCCGCCGCCGAGGTGCGGCGGAACGCGGCGCGCGGGGTGCGGGCCGTCTGCTTCTCGGAGATCCCGCCGAACCTGGGGCTCCCGTCGATCCACACCGACGACTGGGACCCCTTCCTCGCCGCCTGCGACGAGACCGGCACGGTCATCGCGATGCACATCGGCTCCTCCTCGAGGATGCCCTCGACCTCCGCGGACGCGCCCCCCGCGGTCGGCTCCACGATCACCTTCGCCAACTGCTGCTTCTCGATGGTCGACTGGCTGATGAGCGGCAAGTTCGAGCGCTTCCCGAACCTGAAGGTGATGTACGCGGAGGGCCAGATCGGCTGGA
This sequence comes from Streptomyces sp. NPDC059455, assembly GCF_042750115.1. Taxonomy (NCBI): domain Bacteria; kingdom Bacillati; phylum Actinomycetota; class Actinomycetes; order Kitasatosporales; family Streptomycetaceae; genus Streptomyces; species Streptomyces sp. NPDC059455. The sequence goes on along the minus strand of NZ_JBHYVB010000007.1, from coordinate 48,567 downwards.
TCCCCTACATCCTCGAGCGCGCCGATGTGGTGTGGGAGGAGAACCGGGGCTGGGGCGGAGTGGCCGACAAGGTGCTGCGCCCGCCGTCCGAGCTGTTCACCGAGCATGTCTACGGCTGCTTCTTCGACGACGCCTTCGGACTGCGCAACCTCGACGCCATCGGGGTCGGCAATGTGCTGTACGAGACGGACTATCCGCACTCGGACTCCACCTGGCCCAAGTCGCGGGAGGTCGGCGAGGCGCAGATGGGGCATCTGGCGCCGGACGTCGTGGAGCGGATCGTGCGCGGCAACGCGATCGAGCTGCTGGGGCTCACGGCGGACGGGCTCTGGGCAGGGGCGCCCGGGGCGTAGCGGGCTGGCCGGGGAGGGGCGTCGGTCCCGGCGCCGCCCTGGCCGGGGAGGGGCGTCGGTCCCGGCGCCGCCCTGGCCAGGGAGGGGGTCAGTCCCTGCGCCGCCCCGGTCACGGAGGAGCAAGAAAGCGGTCACTGCCGGTCAATGACAACCAATGGACCCTCCGGCAGGCTATGGGGCATATCGGCCCTCCCCGCCTCCCCACGCCGTCACCCAACCCTTACGACGTGACAGGGGTCATGGGCGGCGTGGAGGGCCGGGTGTCCCTGCGCACCGGGCGTCGCGGGGTAGCGCCCGGCGCGCGGGACACAAGGGCCAGATGGCGGTAGTCGCTGGGTGGCATCCCGTACGCGGCGCGGAAGGCGCGGCTGAAGACCGCGGGGTGGGCGAAGCCCCAGCGGGCGGCGAGTTCATGGATGCGGACCGTGAGCAGGCCGGGGTCGGTGAGGTCGCGCCGGACGCGGTCCAGCCGCTGTTGCCGGATCCACGCGGAGACCGTGGTGTCGCGGGCCCGGAAGAGGCGGTGCAGATAGCCGACGGAGATGTGGTGCGCGGCGGCGATGGTGGCCGGTGACAGCTCCGGGTCGGACAGGTTCCGCAGGATGAAGCTCTGCACCCGCAGGGCCAGGGTGCGCCGGTGGGTTTCGGGCGGCAGCGCGTCGTCGGCCTCGACGGCCTGGGCGAGCAGCGCCGCCGCCAGGTCGATCAGCACGGTGCCCAGCCGCGGCCCGTCGGAGGGGCGTAGGGAGCGGTCCGCCGCGAGCCGGGCGAGGAACCCCGTGAGCAGGGCGCCGACCCCTTCGCGTGCCGGGATGGGCCGGGCGAGCAGCCGGTCGATCCGGTCGTGGGGGACCGGGATCAGGGCCTTGGGGATCTCCAGGCCCACGCCTGCGGGAGGGCCGCCGAAGGCCAGACAGTCGAAGGGCCGTGAGGTGTCGACGACATAGAGGCCCTCCGCCCTGTGCGCGGTCTCCTGGCGGGACTGGGAGACCTGGAGGTTGCCCTCCTGGATGAACGAGAAGTGGTACAGCTCGGGGTCGGACTGCCGGATGAGCTTGGGCGTCCGGCGGAAGTCCATCTCACGGAACTTCGTGGGCCATACGGAGGCGGCGCCGAACTGGAGGATGCGCACCTCGCCCCGGAAGTCCCGGGTGTGGTCGCTGGTCATCTCCATCGGCGCCATGAGCTGTGCCATCTGCTCGCGCCAGAAGTCGAACCGATCCGCTCTGGGCAGATCCTCGCAGCGGAAGACCGTCTCGATCATCACGTGCCCCTCTGTGTGCCCTCGCCGTGCCCCCTTGCTGTGCCTCCTTGCCTGTGTCCTGTGGTGGCCCCTGGACGGGGAGGCGGGCGTGGGCCCCGAGGTCCCGAACGTCCGTACGCTAGCAAAGCGTCGCGCGGCGGGACGAGACTGCCGTACCCCTTGTCTGATGGACCGTCAGATACGACCATGTCCGACGTCAGATACGACGATGACGGTCCACCGACAAGGAGGCCCGGCATGCGCGTCCTGCCCCGGGGCCGGTTGAGCTACGGCATGCAGCTGCCGATCCAGTCGCAGTCCACCCTCTACGCCGAGCCGTGGGAGGCCGGGGCGGGCCCGGCCGAACTGCTCGAGGTCGCCCGCACCGCCGACCGGCTCGGCTTCGCGTACCTCGCCGTCTGCGACCACGTCGCGATCCCGCGGCGGCTGGCAGCGGCCATGGGCACCGTCTGGTACGACCCGGTGGCCACCCTCGGCTGGCTCGCCGCGGCCACCGAGCGGGTGCGGCTGCTCAGCCATGTGGCGGTCGCCGCGCTGCGCCATCCGCTGCTGACCGCCAAGCAGTACGCCACGCTCGACCACCTCTCCGGCGGCCGGCTGATCCTCGGGGTCGGGGCCGGGCACGTCCGGGAGGAGTTCGAGGCGCTCGGGGTGGACTTCGCCCGGCGCGGGGTGCTGCTGGACGAGACGGTCGACGCGCTGAAGGCGGCGCTGGGGCCGGAGGAGTTCCCCGACTTCCGCGGCGAGCGGTTCGCGTTCGACGGCCTCGGGCAGGCCCCGCGCCCCGTCCAGACGCCGCGGCCGCCGCTGTGGGTCGGCGGCTCCTCGCCCGCCGCGGTGCGCCGGGCGGCGGTCCGGGGCGACGGCTGGCTGCCGCAGGGCGATCCACGGGACCGGCTGCCGGGCCAGATCGCCCGGCTGCGCGAGCTGCGGAAGGAGGCCGGGATCGACGAGCCCGCCGAGATCGGCGCGATCACCGAGCCGCTGTACGTGGGCGAGCCCGGCTGGGACGTGGGGCGCCGGACCCTGACCGGCGCGCCGGAGCGGCTGGCCGAGAGCCTGCGCGCGTACGCCGCGATGGGGGTGGACCAGATCCAGGTGCGGTTCCGCTGCCGGGACCACACCGAACTGACCGATCAGATGGCGGCCTTCGCCGCCGATGTCGCTCCGCACCTCGATGACCAGGGATGACTAGGGAGATCGGAATGGGCAAGCTGGACGGGCGGGTCGTCATCATCACCGGGGCGGCACGCGGACAGGGTGAGCAGGAGGCGCGGCTGTTCGCGGCCGAGGGCGCGCGCGTGGTCCTCGGCGACGTACTGGACGAGCCGGGCGAGGCGCTGGCCAAGGAGCTGGGGGAGGGCGCCCGTTTCGTCCATCTGGACGTGGGCCGCGAGGACGACTGGACCGCCGCCGTCGCCGCCGCGAAGGACGCCTTCGGCTCGGTGGACGGCCTGGTCAACAACGCCGGGATCCTCCGCTTCAACGAGCTGGTGGGCACCCCGCTCGCGGAGTACCTGGAGGTGGTCCAGGTCAACCAGGTCGGCACGTTCCTGGGAATGCGGACGGTAGCGCCGGAGCTGGCGGCGGCGGGCGGCGGAACGATCGTGAACACCGCCTCGTACGTCGCCCTGTCCGGGATGCCGCTGCTCACCGCGTACGCCGCGACGAAGGCGGCGGTGGTGGGGATGACGCGGGTGGCCGCGATGGAGCTCGCGGACAAGGGCATCCGGGTCAACGCGATGTGCCCGGGAGCGGTCGACACCCCGATGACCAACCCGGCCCACCTCGACCCGGCCGCCGACTCCGCGGAGGCGACGGCGGCGGTCGACGAGCTCTACCGAAAGCTGGTGCCGCTGGGTCGGATCGGCCGCCCGGAGGAGGTGGCGCGGCTGGCGCTCTTCCTGTCCTCGGAGGACTCCTCGTACGTCACCGGCCAGCCGTTCGTCGTCGACGGCGGCTGGCTGACCGGCGTCTCGGTCTTCTAGTGCGGCCGCCGGGTCCGGCACGGCTCCGGGCCTTGACGGTCCGTGTCCGCGGTGCCAGAGTCAATCAAAATCTGACGATCCGTCAGATCGACGTTCGTCTGAGGCGGTGAACCTCCATGGAATTCGGACTCTTTGTGCAGGGCTACGTCCCCGAAAGCCGACGCCGAACCGACCCCGAGGCCGAGCATCACGCGCTCGTCGAGGAGACCGAGTACGTCATCCAGGCCGACCGGTCGGGCTTCAAGTACGTATGGGCCTCCGAGCACCACTTCCTGGACGAGTACTCCCACCTCTCCGCGAACGACGTCTTCCTCGGCTATCTCGCCCACGCCACCGAGCGCATCCACCTCGGCTCCGGCATCTTCAACCCGTTGCCGCAGGTCAACCACCCGGTCAAGGTGGCCGAGAAGGTCGCGATGCTCGACCACCTCTCCGGCGGCCGGTTCGAGTTCGGCTCCGGCCGGGGCGCGGGCAGCCACGAGATCCTCGGCTTCCTGCCGGGCGTGACCGACATGAACGCCACCAAGGAGATCTGGGAAGAGACGATCGCCGAGTTCCCCAAGATGTGGCTGCAGGACGAGTACCAGGGCTTCACCGGCAAGCACTGGTCGCTGCCGCCGCGCAAGGTGCTGCCCAAGCCGTACGGGGCCGCCCACCCGGCGATGTGGTACGCGGCCGGATCGCCGCCCTCGTACGCGATGGCGGGCAAGAAGGGCCTCGGCGTGCTCGGCTTCTCCATCCAGAAGGTCTCCGACATGGAGTGGGCCCTCGACTCCTACAAGAACGCGGTCAAGGAGGCCGAGCCGGTCGGCGGCTTCGTCAACGACAACGTGATGGTCACCTCGACCGCGATCTGCGCCGAGACCCACGCCAAGGCCGTCGAGGTCGCGGTCGGCGGCGGGCTCAACTACCTGCAGTCGCTGCTCTTCCGCTACCACGACACCTTCCCCCGCCCGGACGGCATCCCGCAGTGGCCGGAACTGCTGCCGGAGTACACCGAGGAGATCATCGAACTCCTCATCGCCGAGGAGCTGATGATCTGCGGCGACCCGGACGAGGTCTTCCGCCAGTGCAAGCGGTGGGAGCAGGCCGGGGCCGACCAGCTGTCGTTCGGGCTGCCGATCGGGATCGGCTACGAGGACACGATGAACACGGTCAAGCTCATCGGCGAGCACGTCATCCCGAAGATCGACACCGATCCGGTGCACCGCACGACCCGCTTCCGCCAAGCCGTCACCCAGTAGCCGCACAGGCCGTCACGCACCAGCCGCACAGGCCGCCACGCAGCGGCCACAGATGCCGGCCGCAGCCGCCAGAAGGGACCTGAACCCGTGCTCGACCACCTGATCAAGGGCGCCACCGTGGCGGACGGCACCGGCGCGCCCTCGTACGTCGCCGACGTCGGCATCCGGGACGGCCGGATCGTGGCCATCGCCGAGCCCGGGGCCGTCGCCGAACCGGCCCGGTCCACCGAGGACGCCACCGGGCTCGTCCTCGCCCCGGGATTCGTCGACCCACACACCCACTACGACGCCCAGCTGTTCTGGGATCCGTACGCCACCCCCTCCATGAACCACGGCGTGACCACCGTGGCCGGCGGCAACTGCGGATTCACCCTCGCCCCGCTCAACCCCGACCGGCCCGGCGACGCCGACTACACCCGGCGGATGATGAGCCGGGTCGAGGGCATGTCGCTGGTGGCGCTGGAGCAGGGCGCGCCCTGGAACTGGCACGGCTTCGGCGAGTACCTGGACGCGCTGGAGGGCCGGATCGCCGTCAACGCGGGCTTCATGGTGGGGCACTGCGCACTGCGCCGCCATGTCATGGGCGAGGACGCGATCGGCGGACAGCCCAGCCCCGCGCAGCTGGAGGAGATGCTGCTCCTCTTCCACGAGGCGATGGACGCGGGGGCGTGGGGACTGTCCACCACCCAGTCCTCCACCCACTCGGACGGGGACGGACAGCCGGTCGCCTCCCGCCACGCCCGGCCCGGGGAACTCCTGGCGCTCTCCCGGGCCGTCGGCGACCACGAGGGGACGCAGATCGAGGCGATCGTGGCGGGCTGTCTCGACCAGTTCGCCGACGAGGAGATCGAGCTGCTGGTGGACATGAGCGCGGCCGCCGGCCGCCCGCTCAACTGGAACGTGCTGACCATCGACGCGGCCGTCCCCGAGCGGGTGCCGCGCCAGCTCCAGGCCAGCGAACGCGCCCGTAAGGCGGGCGGCAGGATCGTCGCGCTCACGATGCCGATCCTCACCCCCATGAACATGTCGCTCGGTACCTTCTGCGCGCTCAACCTCATCCCGGGCTGGGGCGACATCCTGGGGCTGCCCATCCCGGAACGGATCGCGACCCTCCGCGACCCGGCCGTACGGGAGGAGATGCTGCGCCGCGCCGGCAGCCCCGAGGCCGGGGTCTTCCGGCGACTCACCCACTTCGGCCGGTACGTCATCGGCGACACCTACAGCGCGGCCAACGCCGGGCTGACCGGGCGCGTCGTCCGCGACATCGCCGCCGAGCGCGGACAGGAGGCCTTCCACTGCCTGGTGGAGATCTGCGCGGCGGACGAGATGCGTACGGTGCTGTGGCCCATGCCGACCGACAACGACCCGGCCAGCTGGGAGCTGCGACGGCAGACCTGGGAGCACGAGGACGTCATGCTCGGCGGCTCCGACGCCGGGGCCCATCTGGACCGGATGTGCGGCGCCCCGTACACCACCCGCTTCATCGGCGACTGTCTGCGCGGGCGGAAGCTGGTCGGCCTGGAGCGGGCGGTACGGATGCTGACGGACGATCCGGCGCGGCTGCTCGGGCTGCGCGAGCGCGGCCGGATCGCCGAGGGCTACCACGCCGACCTGGTCCTCTTCGACCCCGACCGGATCGACGCGGGCCAGGCGCGGCTGGTCCACGACCTGCCCGGCGAGAGCCCCCGGCTCGACTCGCGCGCCATGGGGATCGTGAGCGTCCGGGTGGGCGGCACCGAGACCATCCGGGACGACGAGATCACCGGCGCGGTGCCGGGGAAGGTGCTCCGCTCGGGCCGCGACACGGAGACGGTGAACACGAGGGGCTGAGCCGGTGACGCGCGCGGCGGCCGGGTCTGGTGAGCGTGGTGGGCGTGACGGATCTGGTGGCGGACGTGGCGAGCGTGGCGGGTCCGGCGGCCCCACGGACCCCCCGGGCACTACCGGCCCCACCGGACTCGGCGGCGGGCGTGAGGGGGCTGGGGCCGGAGGCCCCGCCGCACCTGCTGCCCCCACCGGACCCACGGGACCAACCGGATCCACCGGACTGGGCTCCCTCACCGGCCGGGCCGCCCTGGTCACGGGTGGCTCACGGGGCATCGGGCTCGCCGTGGCGGAGGCGCTGACGGCGGACGGTGCGGCGGTGTGCGTCACGGCGCGGGATCCGAGGGGGCTGGCCGACGCCGTACGCCGCCTCGGCCCGGGCGCCATCGGCTGCCCGGGGGACGTGGCCGACCCGGCCCATCCGGAGGCGGCGGTGGCCCGCGCCCTGGCCGAGTTCGGCCGCCTCGACATCCTGGTCAACAACGCCGCCACCAACGCCCCGCTCGGCCCGCTGATGGCCGTGGACCCGCTCGCCTGGCGCACGGCCTTCACGGTCAACGTGGAGGCCCCGCTGCGGCTGGCCCAGGCGGCCTGGCGGGGCTGGATGCGCGACCACGGCGGGGCGGTCGTCAACATCTGCACCGAGGGCACCCACGGCGTCGGCCCGGACGTCGGCGCCTACGGCACCACCAAGACCGCCCTCCTCCGCCTCACCCGCCAGCTCGCCGCCGAACTGGCCCCCTCCGTCCGCGTCAACGCCGTCTCCCCGGGCCTGGTCCGCACCGAGATGGCCCGCTTCGTCTGGGAGCCCGGCGAACAGGAGATCGCCGCGACGCTCCCGCTGGCCCGTATCGGCGAACCGGAGGACGTGGCGCGCGCGGTCCGCTGGCTGGTCTCGGACGAGGCGTCCTGGATCACCGGCACGGACCTGGTGATCGACGGCGGCCGCCGCGTCCGCGCGGCGCGCCGCACCGACTGACGGGACACACAGCCCCCTGTTCCTCGACCGGGGCGGCTCTGTATCCGCTAGACGAGACGCAACGTAGCGTCTACTCTAGCGCCCATGACACTCACTCACACCCTCGCCGACCCCCGGGTCGAGACCGCCATCCGCCGCATGTTCGAGCTGGCCGAGCGGGACGGGACCGCCCTGACGCGGCTGCCGCCCGGCGCGCTGGAGACGATGGCCCCGCAGGAACTCGCCGACGCCGCGGCCGGGATCTATATGCCGATCTCCGCCGATGGCGGGAAGCTGCTCTACAACCTGGTGCGCGCCATCCGCCCGGCCACGGTGGTCGAGTTCGGCATGTCCTACGGCATCTCCACGCTCCATCTGGCCGCCGCCGTGCGGGACAACGGCACCGGGCGCGTCGTCACCACGGAAATGAGCGAGGAGAAGATCGCCGCGGCCCGCCGCACCTTCACCGAGACCGGACTGGACGACCTGATCACCGTGCTGGAGGGGGACGCCCGGGAGACCCTCGCCGACCTCGAGGGCCCCCTGGAGCTCGTCCTGCTCGACGGCTGGAAGGACCTCTGCCTGCCCGTGCTGCGGATGCTCGAACCGAGCCTGCGGCCCGGCGCCCTCGTGGTGGCCGACGACATCGACCAGTTCGAGGGCCTCATGCGGCCGTACCTCGACTACGTGCGCGACCCGGCGAACGGCTACCAGAACGTCAGCTTCCCCATCGAGGACGGCATGGAGATCAGCTGCCGCCTCTGAGCAACAGTCCGATGAACCACTGGGCTCCGTTCAATAAGGTTCGCAGCGGAAACGTCGTCCGTTGCCTCGCCTTCCGTCGCGCGCTCCGCTACATGCCCGGCGGCGACTACGGCGGCCTCTCCACTGTTCTGCGCCAGCCCGGCGACGAGGACGAGGTCCGCCGCCTCTACATGGCCGCCCACGCCTGTCCGACCCGGTCCGTGCACCCGCCCGCCGACCACTGGGAGCCCGACTCGGACCCGTACCCCATGCCCCTGGACGAGGCCGGAACCGTCCTCCTCTGCGGCCACGCCTCGGCGAAGACCTATGGCGCCATCTCCTATCTGCCGCGTCGCCCCGGCTCCACCGCGATGATGATCGACACCCCGCGCTGGAGCCCCGCCCTCGCCCGCCGCTACGAGGAGCGGGCCGGGAAGATCACCGATGTGCTCCTCACCCACCTCGACCATGTGGCCCACGGCCGCAAATACGCCGACGCCCGCCGATGAGATGCGGGCACGCATGCGAGCCCTCGCCCGCCGTGCCGCCACATATCCCGAACAGCCGGTCGACTACGGCAAGGTCCGCTACTGACCGCTCCACGGTGCCGGCGCGTGGGCCTCCCATGACTGGCGGCCACGCCCTCGGTCCGGGTACGGGGGCGACCCCGTACCCGGACCCTCCTTACCGCTCGCCCAGCCAGATCGGGTTCGTCATCGCCGCCATCGGGCCCGGTATGCCCGATGCCCCGCCGTCCGCCGGGGCGTGGCGGACCTCGGCGCGGACGTACGCCGCGTAGGACGCCGTCGTACGCCATTCGGCGGTGAGCTCGCCGGAGGCGGGGACCGGTGTTCCGTAGAGCTGGCCCTGGTCGGTGATGAACCGCACCGAGCAGCCCGGGCCCACGCCGGAGACCTTCAGCCGGACCGTGATCTCCTCCGCGCCGCCGACCTTCAGGCGCTCGCCGATTCCGGCGTGCTTACCGCGTCCGCCGACCGCCTCGAAGGTGAGGCCGATCTTCGAGGACTCCGCGATCCAGCTGCGGCCGGCCCGGATGCCGTCCTGGATGGCGGTGCGGGAGAGGTCGTCGGCGAGCACCACCGTCTGGGGCAGGCCGACGACCTGGGGCTCGCGGTGGGCGTCGCTGTGGCCGACCGCGGGCAGCCAGCCGCCGTCGCCACGGGAGGCGGCCACCAGCGTGTTGTCCCACTCGGAGATCGTGACCTCGTCGTCGGGGGTGAAGTCCGCGTTCCACACCTCGACCGCGTCGGCCTCGTTGAAGCCGAACTTCCAGTTGCAGCCGACACAGGTGCCGTGCGGATGGGCCGGGATCACCAGGCCGCCGGCCTGCCGGACCTTGCGGGCGAACTGGCCGAAGCGGTTGTCCCGGGCGCGGTAGCGCCAGTCGATGAAGACGCCGGGGTCGGTGCCGAGGGCGACCACATGGCCGTTGCGCGTGGTGATCTCCTCGCCGGTGAGGATCAGCAGGTCATCGCCCCACAGCCCCTCGAACGCGGCATGCGCGGAGGTGGTGTTGTGCTCGGTGGTGGTGATGAAGTCCAGCCCCGCGGCGCGGGCGGCGGCGACCAGCTCGGCCGGGGTGCGCTTGCCGTCGGAGTGCACGGTGTGCAGATGAGAGTCGCCCCGGTACCAGGCGCGGCCCCGGCCCTTCGCCCGCTGCGGCGGGTACGCCCCCAGACTCCGTCCGGGAGGTGCCCCCTGCTTCGGGGTGGTGCCGGGCGCGCCGTACCGCAGTGTGACGGTGACCTTGTAGTCCAGGCCCTGCGGGGCGACCGTGTACGGCCCCAGCACCACATGCCAGGTGCCCGCCTGGACCGGCCCCGCCAGATAGCCGGGGGTGGCCTCCTCGGCGCTGATGGCGAACTCCGTACGGGCCCCGCCGGACCAGCCGCGGAAGCCCCGGCCGCCCAGCTCCGTGCCGCGCTCGTCGAAGATGCCGATGTCGCAGGCGTTGCCCTGTGTGCCGGCCGGGACGGTCGGCTTGTCGTACGAGTACGACACGGCGATCTCGCGCACTCCGCGCGGGACCTCGACCGGTACGTAGACGAAGTCGGGCGCGCCGGTGGGCAGATGGCCGCTGAGGGTCTTGGTCTGCTCAGGACCGTCGGCCGTGCCCGCGGCGTCGGCCTGGGTGAAGGTCATGGGATCGAGAGTCAGTACACCCGCCGCGCCCGCAAGCGCGGAGAGTCTGAGTACATCGCGTCGCTGCATGAGGTGCCCCCCAGAGTCGAGAGTGCCGTCCGACACCCGCGTGACACCGTTGTACGCGCGGGTGACACGCGCGGAAAGCCCTGTGGATAACTCCATGGCGGAGAGGGAACGGACGGCCCCGCCCCGGCCCCGCCGCCCCCGGCCCGGCGATCCGCGCCCCCGCCAAGTCGCGTCCGGGCGAGGGCCGTCGGCGCCCAGTGGGTGTAGCCCGCACGCTCCACCGCGCCGTATTCCCGCCCACGGCCCGCGGCCGCCGTGATCAGACCCACAAAACCGCAGGCCCGGGCCGTCTGGCGGTGTCCCACACCGCTCGTATGCTCGGAGGATGACCACGAGCGCGCAGGGAAACGAACCGGGTGCCCCGACTGGCTCCGCCGCCCCCACAGCCAACGCGATGCGCCGTGCGCTCAAGCGCGCCCGCGACGGCGTGGCCCTGGACACCGCCGAGGCGGCGGTGCTGCTCCAGGCGCGCGGTGACGACCTGCGGGAGCTGACGGCCTCCGCCGCCCGGGTCCGCGACGCGGGCCTGGAGGCGGTGGGCCGCCCCGGGGTCATCACCTACTCCCGCAGCGTCTTCATCCCGCTCACCCGGCTGTGCCGGGACAAGTGTCACTACTGCACCTTCGCGACCGTCCCCGGCAAGCTGCGCCGCGCGGGTCACGGGATGTTCATGTCGCCCGACGAGGTCCTCGCCATCGCCCGCCGGGGCGCCGAAATGGGCTGCAAGGAAGCGCTGATCACGCTCGGCGACCGCCCCGAGGACCGCTGGCCCGAGGCGCGCGAATGGCTGGAGGCCGAGGGGTACGACGACACCATCGCGTACGTACGGGCCATGGCCATCCGCATCCTGGAGGAGACGGGCCTGCTGCCCCACCTCAACCCCGGCGCGCTGACCTGGACCGACTTCCAGCGGCTCAAGCCGGTCGCCCCCTCCATGGGGATGATGCTGGAGACCACCGCCGAGCGGCTGTGGAGCGAGCCCGGCGGCCCCCACTACGGTTCGCCCGACAAGGAGCCGGCGGTACGGCTGCGGGTGCTGGAGGACGCCGGGCGCAGCTCCGTCCCGTTCACCAGCGGGCTGCTGATCGGGATCGGCGAGACGCATGAGGAGCGGGCGGATTCGCTGTTCGCGCTGCGCCGCGTCTCCCGCTCGTACCACGGCGTCCAGGAAGTCATCGTCCAGAACTTCCGAGCCAAGCCGGACACCGCCATGCGCGGGATGCCGGACGCGGAGCTGGACGACCTGGTGGCCACCGTCGCCGTCGCCCGCCACATCCTGGGCCCGTCCGCCTGCATCCAGGCGCCGCCCAACCTGGTGGACGCGGAGTACGAGCGGCTCATCGGGGCCGGTATCGACGACTGGGGCGGCGTCTCCCCGCTCACCCCGGATCACGTCAACCCCGAGCGCCCCTGGCCCCAGGTGGACGAGCTGGCCGAGCGCTCCGCGGCCGCCGGCTTCCGGCTGCGCGAACGGCTCGCGGTCTACCCCGAGTACGTCCAGCGCGGCGAGCCCTGGCTGGACCCCCGGCTGCTGCCGCATGTCACCGCCCTCGCCGACCCCGAGACCGGCCTGGCCCGCGAGGACGCGATCCCCACCGGGCTGCCCTGGCAGGAGCCTGACGAGGCGTTCAGCGCCTCCGGCCGCACCGATCTGCACCGCGCCATCGACACCGAGGGCCGCACCGGTGACCGCCGTAAGGACTTCGACGAGGTCTACGGCGACTGGGAGGCGCTGCGCGAGGCCGCAGCGCCCGGTATGGTCCCCTCCCGCGTCGACGCCGACGTCAAGGCCGCGCTGGCCCAGGCCGCCGACGACCCGACCCGGCTGACCGACCCCGAGGCGCTGGCCCTGCTCCACGCCGAGGGCCCGGCGCTGGACGCCCTGTGCCGCATCGCCGACGATCTGCGCCGGGCGACCGTGGGCGACGACGTCACCTACATCGTCACCCGGAACATCAACTTCACCAATGTCTGCTACACCGGCTGCCGCTTCTGCGCCTTCGCCCAGCGCCGCACCGACGCCGATGCCTACACCCTCTCCCTGAACCAGGTCGCCGACCGCGCCCAGCAGGCGTGGGACGTGGGCGCGGTGGAGGTCTGCATGCAGGGCGGCATCCACCCGGATCTGCCCGGCACCGCGTACTTCGACATCGCACGCGCCGTCAAGGAGCGCGTGCCCGGGATGCATGTCCACGCCTTCTCCCCGATGGAGGTCGTCAACGGCGCGACCCGTACGGGCATGTCCATCCGCGAATGGCTGACGGCGGCGCGCGAGGCGGGCCTGGACACCATCCCCGGCACGGCCGCCGAGATCCTGGACGACGAGGTGCGCTGGGTCCTCACCAAGGGCAAGCTGCCGACGGCCACCTGGGTCGAGGTCGTCAAAACGGCACATGAGCTGGGCATCCGGTCCTCGTCCACGATGATGTACGGCCATGTGGACCAGCCCCGCCACTGGCTGGCCCATCTGCGGCTGCTCGCCGAGATCCAGCAGGAGACGGGCGGCTTCACCGAATTCGTCACCCTCCCCTTCATCCACACCAACGCCCCCGTCTACCTCGCCGGTATCGCCCGCCCCGGCCCCACCACACGCGACAACCGCGCCGTCACGGCCATGGCGCGGATCCTGCTCCACCCCCACATCCCCAACATCCAGACCAGCTGGGTGAAGCTGGGCACGGAGGGCGCCGCCGAGATGCTCCGCTCCGGCGCCAACGACCTGGGCGGCACCCTTATGGAGGAGACCATCTCCCGTATGGCGGGCTCCTCCTACGGTTCCTACCGCTCCATCCAGGACCTGGTGGGCATCGCCGAACTGGCCGGCCGCCCGGCCCGCGCCCGCACCACCACCTACGGCCCCGTCGCCGAGGACCGCCAGGCCGCCGCCCTCGCCTCGGACGGCCATCTGCCGGAGCTGCTCCCGGTGCTGGGGGACTGACCTCGGCTCACGGTTCGCGGGCGCGCCGCGTGGATACGCTGCCATGGGAAGCGGGGGAAGGGGCACCGATGGCAGCAGCGCAGCGTCCGACGATCCGGGAGTTGATCCGGCAGCGGCGCCGGTTCGTGGGACGGCGGCAGGAACTGGCCGCGTTCCGGGAGAACTTCGCCGTGCCGCCCGAGGACGCCGCGCACCACTTCCTGTTCCATGTGCGCGGCGACGCCGGGGTGGGCAAGACGACGCTGCTGCGGCAGTTGGAGAACACCGCGCGGGAACACCGGGCGCTCACCGCCTCGGTGGACGAGTCGGTGAACAGCGTCCCCGAGGCGATGGCGGCCATCAGTGCCCAGTTCGCCGAGCAGGGCCACCCGCTGAAGTCCTTCGACAAGCTGCTGGCCACTTACCGGCAGCGGCGCCACGAGGCCGATGCGGCGGCGCAGCAGCCCGCGCCGCAGCCTTCGGAGGAGGCGGCGGGCGAGCCCCGGCCGTCCGCGTCGAGCGCGTTCGCCGTCCGGGCGGGGCTGGTCGGGCTCGGCATGGTGCCGGGCGTCGGCGCGTTCGCCGGTGCGGCGGAGCCGGACCGGGTCGCCCAGGCCGCCGACCGCGCGCGGGCCAAGCTCAGCGCCCGCCTCCGCAGCCACGACGACGTGGACCTGGTGATGTCGCCCCTGGACGCCCTCACTCCCGCGTTCCTGAAGGACGTGGGCGAGGTGGCCGCGGCCGTGCCCTGGATGGCGTGGTTCTTCGACACCTATGAGCGCACCGGTCCGCTGCTCGACCTGTGGCTGCGCGACGTGATGTTCGAGGGCCGCTACGGCTCGCTCCCGGCCAACGCGGTGGTGACGCTGGCCGGCCAGGGCACGCTCGCCCCGCGGTGCTGGGCCGACTACGCCGACCTCGTCGCCGACCTCCCCCTGGTCCCCTTCACCGAGACGGAGGCCCGGCAGCTCCTGACCGCCAAGGGCGTGGTCGACGAGCAGGTGGTCGAGGTCGTCCTCCGGCTCACCGGAGGGCTGCCCGTGTTGGTGTCCATGCTGGCCGAGACCCGGCCCACCACCCCCGAGGCCGTGGGCGACCCCTCCGGCACCGCCGTCGAGCGCTTCCTGAAGTGGGTGAGCGACGAGACCCACCGCTCGGCCGCCCTGGCCGCGGCCCTGCCCCGGCGCCTGGACGAGGACGTCTTCGCGGCCGCGGTGGAGGACGAGGCGGCGGACCTCTACGGCTGGCTCCGCTCGCTCCCGTTCGTGGCCGACGGCTCCGGCCGCTGCGGCTACCACCAGGTCGTCCGCACGGCCATGCTGCGGCTCCAGCGCAACCAGTCCCCGCAGGCGTGGAGCGCCCGTCACCTCCGGCTGGCCGAGGCGTTCGCGCGATGGCAGCGGCAGATCGAGGAGACGCTGGAGGGGGACGAGAAGTGGGAGCACGAGCGGTGGCTGGACTATCGGCTCGAGGAGGCTTACCACCGGCTGTGCGCGACTCCGGAGGAAGCGCTGCGGGATGAGCTGCGCGCGTATGTGTGCGCGTATATCGACTACGCGTCGGCGTCATGGGAGCACCGCTGGCGGCAGATGCTCGTGGAGGCGGGCCGGGATTCCGGCAGCGGGTCCATGGCCGCCTGGGGTGACCGGCTTCTCGCGGAGTCCACGAGGAGCGACCTGGTCGGCAATGTGACGCTGCTGCTGGACGAGGTCGGGTCGGACGAGCGGGCCGTGGCCATGGCGCTCGGCCTCCGCGGCATGGTCCGCGCGGACATGCACGAACTGGAGGGGGCGCTGGCGGACGCGGAGCGAGCGCTGGAGCTGGATGCCGACTGTGTGCGTGCTCTTGCCGCCCGGGGGAGTGTGCACCTCGACAGGGAGCTTTACGAGCAGGCGCTGGAGAGCTTCGACCGCGTCGTGGCACTGGATCCCGACTTTCCCTGGCCGCTCGCCCGGCGCGGCGAGACATATCGCCTTCTCGGACGGTACGAGGAAAGCCTGGCGGACCTCAATCGCTCCTTCGACCTGCACGAGAGCGCGTGGACCGTGGGGACTCGCGCTCAGGTCCACCACGCCATGGAGGACTACGAGAAAGCGCTGGCGGATTTCGGGCGGGCGGTGGAGATCACTCCCGAATGGTCCTGGATCTACGCGGAGCGGGCCAGGACCTACCGTTTTCTGGGGCGGGACGAGGAGGCGCTCGCGGACTGTGAACGGGCCCTCGAACTCGGTGCCGACTACGCCGCGTTCGGGCGCGTCCACGCCCTTCGCAATCTGGACCGTTACGAGGAGGCGATCGACGCGGCCGACCGGTGCTTGGCGTCCCACCCCGAGGACCAGGCCGTGCTCGCCGAGCGCGGTGAGGCATACCGGATGACGGACCGCTTCCAGGAGGCGCTGGCGGACTTCGGGCGGGCCATCGAGATTGAGCCGTCGTATGTGTTCGCGTTGATCCGCCGGGGGCAGACGCATGAGCACATCGGTCTGCTCGGCGAAGCCCTGGCGGATTTCGACGCCGCCGTCTCCGCCTCTCCCGACGACGCGTGGGTGCTGTCGAACCGGGGTGCCCTGCGGCTGCGCCTGGGCGACGACGGGGCCGCCCTCGCCGATCTGGACCGGGCGCTCGGGCTCGCCCCCGACAGCCTGCTCGCGCTGGAGGCCAGGGCCAGGTGCCACCGCCTGGCGGGCCGGTACACCGAGGCCGCCACGGACATCGAACGGGCGGCGGCCCTGGGCGGGCAGGACCTCGATGTCGCCTTCGAGCACGCGACGCTGGTGAGCCGCACGGCCGGTCTCATCGAGGCGCGAGGGTTGTGGGCCGCCTTCGAAGCGCTCCTGGAGGAGCACGGCGGCCAATGGGACGCACAGGCCCGGGTGGCCGCTCCGATCATCAGCAGGGCCGCCCTCGGGGACGGGGCCGGGGCGGAGCGTCTCATGGCGGAGCTGACCGCCACCCGGCCGTACTGGGAGATCGTCGACGACGTCATACGCGCCCTGGACGACCTCGCCCAGTGCCCCGGGGCCGACCCCACCCCGCTCGCCACCCTCCGCACGCCGCTCGTCGAGCTCCGGGCGAGCCTGGAGCACGGCCGGACGGCGCTCGGATAAGGGCTTTCGGTACGCGGCCGACATTCGGTGAGGGAATTCGCATTCTCGGAATGCGATGGTCCGTCGTCTTCTCCGTGATGACGCCTTCACAATCCGCGGCGGCCGGGAGGCGATCATTAGGTGTCCATTACAGTTCAAAGACAGTTCAGGGCCATTCACGCAGCGAAGAAAAGAGGCA
The DNA here is from genome assembly GCF_042750115.1 of Streptomyces sp. NPDC059455. Lineage (NCBI taxonomy): Bacteria > Bacillati > Actinomycetota > Actinomycetes > Kitasatosporales > Streptomycetaceae > Streptomyces > Streptomyces sp. NPDC059455. The sequence continues at coordinate 31,758 of NZ_JBHYVB010000007.1, read as the reverse complement.
TAGGTCGTGACCGCAACCGCCAGCGCAGCGACCGGCGTATGGGGCCGCGCCGAACAGCAGGACTTCCGCAGCCGGGTGCGCGGCTGTCTGCTCGGCGGGGCCATTGGCGACGCGCTGGGGGCGGCCGTGGAGTTCGCCTCCCTGGACGAGATCAGGGCGGCACACGGACCCGAGGGCGTGACGGACTTCCTGCCCGCCTATGGTGGCCGCGGACGGGTCACCGACGACACCCAGATGACGCTGTTCACCGTGGATGGACTGATACGGGCGCAGGTGCGCCGCGACACCGGGGCCTGGCACCCGCCCACCGACATCCACTCCGCCCACCGCCGCTGGTACTCCACCCAGCGCGACTGGGGCCCCGATGAGCGCCGTAAGGACGCCGGCTGGCTGGCCCGCGAGGAGTGGCTGTACGCCCAGCGGTCCCCGGGCCGGGCCTGTATCACCGGGCTCGCCGACGAGACCATGGGCACCCTGGAGCGGCCCAAGAACCCCGACTCCAAGGGATGCGGCGCCGTGATGCGCTCGGCGCCCTTCGGACTGCTGGTGGGCTGGGAGCCGCAGCTGGTCTTCCAACTGGCCATCGAGTGCGCGGCCCAGACCCACGGCCACCCCACGGGCTATCTCTCGGCCGGTGCCTTCGCCCTGATCGTGCACGGCCTGGCGCGCGGCGAGGCGCTGGACGGAGCCGTCCAGCGCGCCCTCGCCCATCTGGCCACCCGCCCCGGCCACGAGGAGACCACGAACGCGCTGCGGCACGCCCTCGGCGCCGTACGGCAGGGCCTGCCGACCCCCGACCGCGTCGCCTCGCTCGGCGAGGGCTGGACCGGTGAGGAGGCCCTGGCGATGGGCCTGTACTGCGCGCTCGTCGCCGAGGACGTCCGCCATGGGCTGCTGCTCGCGGTCAACCACGGCGGGGACAGCGACTCCACGGCGGCCATCTGCGGCAATCTGCTGGGCGCGCTGCACGGTGAGACGGCGCTGCCGCCCGCCTGGCTGGCGGAGGTCGAGGGGCGCGGCACGATCCTGGAACTGGCCGACGACTTCGCCATGGAGATGACCCAGGGCCCGGCCCTGCACGGGCCCGGCAGTTCCTCCCCGGCCTGGCTTACCCGCTACCCGCGCGCGTAGGTCCGCTCCGGCCGCCGCCGCGCCGCCCCCGTCCGCTGCCGCCCCAGGGTCCCGATCCCCTCCCAGGGACGCCATGGACGCCTTACGGCGCGCGCGGTCAGATACGCGGCCACGCCCAGGAAGGCGACGCCGATCAGCGGATAGACGGCGGTGAGCAGCATCTGGGCCGGGTTCTGGTGGAGCTCCACCCGGGTCGGCAGGCTGTGCGGCGCGTACCAGACCATGAAGGAGCAGAACAGCAGCCCGGTCACCACCGTCCAGGCCGTCCACCCCGCCGTGCGCCGCCGCACCGCCTCCACCGCGAGCAGCAGGACCATCGGGACGGCCCACACCCAGTGGTGCGACCAGGAGACCGGGCTGACCATGAGGGCGGTCACCGCGCAGGTGAGGGCGGCCCAGGCGCGGGCGTTCGGCAGCCGGCTGTCGGCGGTCAGCTGGGCGGCCACCGCCGTGGCCAGGCCCACACAGCCGATCAGCGCGGCCGCCGCGAGCCACCACATGCCCGGGTCGGGGGTGTGCAGCACACGGGCGAGGGCGCCCTTGAGGTTCTGGTTGCCCGCGCCCTCGACATCGCCGGGGCGGTCGGTCGCGAAGACGACCTCGGTCCAGAAGCGCCGGGAGTCATGCGGCAGCGCCAGGGCCGAGAACGCGACCGTAAGGACGAAGGCGGCGGTCGCGACGGCCGCGCGCCGCAGATGGTCGTTCAGGAAGCGCCGTGGCGGCGGACCGCTTCCGGACCTGGCGCGCCTGCGGGCCGCCCCGGCCGCTCGCAGCCGCCGGAGGCCGAGGAAGAGTCCGGCCAGCCCGAGGAAGACCACGAAGAGCCCCGGGGTGAGCTTGATCCCGGTGGCGATGCCCGTTCCGACCCCCGCCCAGCGGTGGCCCGCCCGGCGGGTCAGATCCCACAGCACCAGCGCCGTGACCAGCAGATTGATCTGCCCGTAGCGCAGGGTCGTCCACACCGGCTCACACCACACCCCGACGGCGGCCAGGGCCAGGACGGTGGCCGGTCGCGGCACCCGCGCGGGCAGTCGGATCAGCCGCAGCGACAGATGGGCCACGGCGACCATCAGGACGAGATTGACGGCCGTCCCGAAGGTCCGCAGGACGCCCGTGCTCATCACGGTCAGCGGGGTGAAGAGCAGGGCCGCGAACGGCGGATAGGTATTGGGGAGATTGTGCTCAGTCGCCCGCATGTCGTACAGATCCATCGCATTGCGTACGGTCCATCCCTCGGCCCGGTAGACCAGCAGATCGACCATCGACACCTGGGCGGCCCGCTGCGCGATCCAGAACCCGGTGAAGGAGAGCAGACAGAAGACCGCCGCGCACAGGACCGGTCGGCGCAGTACGAGGGCGCGGGCCCGGTGGATCCGGGAGTCGGTGATCGTCTGGGTGGCGGTCACGGGGGCTCCAGAGGTCCCTGAGGACGGCGGCTCGGTGGGGTGGGGCGAGTCGGGCCCGGGTGGTGAGGTCGGTGCGGGTGGTGCGGTCGGTGGCAGGCGGACTCGGACGGCCGACCATATTACGTTCCGGATGAGAACCGCAGATGAGCAAGAGGTTGCCTGGACAGATGGGATCTCCCCACCGCCACCCCGGCCCCGCGTTCCACCTCCGCCCCGCCGGGAACGGCCGGCCGTAAGGTGGTCCGGTGCCTGCCTCCACCGCCGTCATACGTGATGCCACCCACGCCGACCTCGACGCCATCGCCGCGATCTTCGGTCACTACGTCACCGAGACGGTCGTCACCTTCGAGGAGACCCCGCCCACCGTCGAGGACTGGGCGCGGCGGCTGGCCGAGCTGACCGGCCGGGGGCTGCCGTTCCTGGTCGCCGAGGTCGACGACGGCCGTACGGCCGCCGAAGACGATGCCCTTACGGTCGTCGGATACGCCTACGCCGGGCCCTGGCGCCCCAAGCCCGCGTACCGCCACACCGCCGAGAACGCCATCTACCTCGCCCCCGGGCGGACCGGCGCGGGGCTCGGGGCCGCGCTGCTCGACGCCCTGCTCACCCGCTGTGCCGAGGCGGGCATACGGCAGGTCGTCGCGGTCATCGCCGACTCCGGCAGCGATGCCTCGGCCGCCTTGCACCGGCGCTTCGGCTTCCGCCAGGCGGGCCTGCTGACCGGGGTCGGCCACAAGCATGGACGCTGGATCGACACCCACCTCATGCAGTGCGACCTGACGGCCCGCGCGCATCAATAGACGGGCGCATCAATAGACGGCGCGCCCCAGCAGACGGTGCGCCCCAACAGACGGCCCGTACCGACGAACAGACAGAACCGGGCCCCGGCGGGGCCCCCACACACGGGGGTCCGGGCCGCCCCCCGCGCGCGGGGCCCCCGCCCCTCCCCCCGGCCGGGGTGGCCGGTGAGGATA